>JAJPEW010000204.1 GCA_021166755.1 Hydrogenophaga sp.
GTGGATTCGCCATTGGCGCCATGACACAGGAAGCAGGATCCACCGGCGATCTTCTTGGCCCGGGCCTCGTCGGCCTGCGCGTGGACGGAGCCGGCGAAAAGCCCCGCGACCGACAGCGCGACCACCTGGAACAGCCTGGTGTGCTCAGGTTTCATTGCATAACCTCATACTGATATTTGGAGCCGGAAAAACCCCGGCCGGGGCCGGGGTGGTGCGTCATGCCAGGGTATCGGCCCAGATGTTGCGGGCCCAGGCCAGTGCATAGCGGCCTTCCAGTTCGCTGGCTGCCGACGACACGCCGCCGGAGCCCGGCACGGTCAGCATCGTCTTCTTCTCGGCGTCGTAGCGATGAACGCTGGCCACGTGCACCACGTCCTCGTCCGTGACGAAGCTGTAGCAGGTGTTGGCGTAGATCGGCAGGGCCGGCGGCTCCTTGCCCTGCAGCAGCGATACCACGGCAGCGGCACAGGTCTTGCCGTGCTGGTTGGCCATGTGGCCCGATTTGGGCATGCCCGGGGCAATCTGGATGGCGTCGCCCAGCACGTGGATGTTCTTGGCCGCCTTGGACTCGAAGGTCAGGAAGTCCACCTCACACCAGCGCTTGTTGGCGGTCGCCAGGCCGGTCTTGACGGCGATGTCACCGGCCCGCATGGCCGGCACCACGTTGGCCACTGCGGCCTTGAAGTCGTCGTTGAACTCGAACTTCAGGGTGTTGGTGGCCGCGTCCACGTCGGTGACCCGGTGCTTGGGACGGTATTCGATGATGCCCTTGTAATGTTCATCCCAGGCCTTCATGAACAGGCCCTTCTTCGACTGGATGTCGTCGTTCGCGTCGAAGATCACGACCTTGCTCTTGGGCTTTGCCTTCTTGAAGTAGTTGGCCACCATGCAGGCGCGCTCGTAGGGGCCGGGCGGGCAGCGGTAGGGGGCCAGCGGGATGGACAGGGCGTAGACGCCGCCATCGGGCATGGCTTCGAGCTGCTTGCGCAGGGCCACGGTCTGGGCGCCAGCCTTCCAGGCGTGGAGCACCTTGTCCTTGGCCGCCTGGCTGGCCATGCCGGGCAGGGTCTCCCACATGAAGTCGATACCCGGCGAGACGATCAGGCGGTCGTAGGGCAGCTCTCCCCCGCTGGCCAGCTTGACCATGCGCTTCTCGGGGTCGATGGAGGCCACCATATCGCGTACCAGCTTGACGCCATGGCGCTTGGCCAGGTTGTCATAGGGGGTCGTGATATCCGCAATGGTCTTGCTGCCCTGGATGACCAGGTTGGAGATCGGGCAGGAGATGAAGGAGGGGTTCGGCTCGACCAGGGTCACGTCGATGCCGTAGTTGGAGAACATGCGCACATACTTGGCAGCGGTGGCGCCTGCATAGCCGCCGCCGACCACCACCACCTTGGCACCGCTGCCACCGGCGGCACATCCACCAAGAAGACCAAGACCGGCAACGGCCGAGCCGGCACCGAGCGTTTGAACAAACTGACGACGTTGCATGACGGGTCTCCTCATTGTTTCTTCTGGGCGGCGAAGTAGGCAGAGATCTGCGCCAGCTGCTCGTCGGTGTAGCCCTTGGACAGCTGGTGCATGATCGTGGCCGGCTTGCGACCGTTCTTGAAATCCAGCAGCTTCTGCAGCATTTCATCCTTGTCCTTGCCCGCGAGGGCTTCCATGCCCTGCAGGGCTCGGCCTTCCGTGCCATGGCAGTTGGCGCAGGCAGCGGCCCACACGCGCACCTGGTTGACCTCGGCTTGCGCCCACACGGCAGCGGTGCCCAGGGCACCGGCCACCAGCCATTTTTTCGTTCTCGTCATCTTCATCTCCGGATCTGTGATTGTGGAAGGACGGGGAGTGCCGCCATCAAAAACTGTAGCAGATGCGGTCTGCCACCCATCAATCAGCGATTGCTGATGCTTTGATGTATGTCAGATCGATGCTAGCAGTGGACGGCAGGCTACCCCAACGGGGCAAACCCCTAGCGGCATGGGGCCCGGTTTCCTCTCCCCTGTCAGTCACAGGTCAGGCTGCCCCTTCATGCACTTCAGGTGTGTCCACCGGGTAGTGCATGTCAGCAAATGAGAAGAATCAGGGTTTACACTAATCTATATATAGGCATTCAATCATATAGTTGATTGACCGAAATCAAGGCTTGTCCGGAGGCGGGATTGAACGAACCACAGTCTGTGTACGACTCGCTGGCGCGCTACTTCAGCGTGCTGGGTGAACCGGCGCGGCTGCGGATCCTTCACGCCCTGTGCCGGCAGGAGCGTTGCGTCAGCGAGATCCTGCGCGTGACGGGTCTGGCCCAGGCCAATGTCTCGCGTCATCTGGGACTCATGTACCAAGCGGGGCTGGTGTCGCGGCGCCGGGAAGGCACCCAGGTGTTCTACCGGGTCAGCAGTCCGGTGTACCTGGACCTGTGCCGGACGGTGCTCTCGCAGGTGTCGACCCCGGCAGACCACGATTTCGGCGATCCCTCTGTACCCACGGCTAACGACCCCTTCATCGGCCATCACAAGGAAGAAACAAGTGTCTAGAGACCTGAGCGACGTCATCGGGCGCGTCCTGCCTGCACCCGAAAATCACCTGAGTGCCGAGCACCTGGAGCAGGCCCGCAAGGCGCGGCGCAGCTTCATGGGCAAGGCGCTGGCCATGGGGGCGGGCGTGGCCGCTTCCGCCACGGCAGCGACCCGTGCGGTGGCCGCCGAGGGCGAGGATGCCATCCTCAAACTGCCCGAACACACCACGGGCCTGGGCCTGCCGGTGGTCACCGACGGCTACGGCAAGCCCAGCAAATGGGAGGCCAACCTGCAGCGCCGCCAGAGCCCTGGCCTGACCCGGGTCAACCAGGCGTCGGTGAGCTTCACGCCCCTGCAGGGCCTGTTCGGCATCATCACGCCCAGCGGCCTGCACTTCGAGCGCCATCACCAGGGCTGGTGGGACATCGATCCGTCCAAGCACCGCCTCATGGTCAACGGCCTGGTCAAGCGTGAGCGCGTCTTCACCATGGACGACCTGATGCGCCTGCCCAGCGTCTCGCGCATTCACTTCATCGAATGCGGCGCCAACACCGCCACCGAGTGGGGCAACGTGGCGGTGCCCACGGTGCAGTACACCCACGGCATGATCAGCTGCTCGGAATTCACGGGCGTGCTGCTGTCGACCCTGCTGGAGATGTGCGGGATCGACAAGAAGAAAGCCAAGTACGTGCTGGCCGAGGGGGCCGACGGCTCCTCGATGACCCGCACCATCGACATCGAGCGTGCCATGGACGACGTGATCGTGGCCTGGGGCATGAACGGCGAGATGCTGCGTCCCGAGAACGGCTACCCGTTGCGCTTGGTGGTGCCCGGGATCCAGGGCGTGAGCTGGGTCAAGTACCTGCGCCGCATTGAGGTGGGCGACGAAAAATACGCCACCAAGGATGAGGCCGTCCACTACATCGACCACATGCCCGATGGGACGCACC
>JAJPEW010000229.1 GCA_021166755.1 Hydrogenophaga sp.
CGGTGGTGATTGAGCCGTCGACTTATGCGTCGGCGGCTCTCATCGTGCTGGCCGCCGGGGTGGTGAGCGCCCTGCTGGTGCGCCGGCAGATCGACCGTCTGGATCTGGTTTCCGTCTTGAAGGTGCGTGAATGAACAACAAAGCTATCAATGGGATGTCACAACGCCGCTGGCTCATCGGCGGCCTGGCCGTGGCGGCACTGGCGGCCGTGCTGTGGGCGGCCTATCGCCCGCGCCCGCTGGTGGTGGAGACCGCCACCGTGGCCGAGGGGCGCTTTGAGCAGGTGATCGAGGAAGACGGCCGCCTGCGCCTGCAGCAGCGCTACACCGTCACCGCGCCCACGGCGGCGCAACTGCAGCGGCCCACGCTCAAGGTGGGCGACGCGGTGCAGGCGGGCGACGTGGTGGCGGTGCTGGCGCCCTCGGCGCCGTCCATGATCGACGCGCGCACCCGAGGCGTGCTGCAGGAGCGTGTGGGCACCGCAGACGCCTCGCTGGCTGCCGCCGTGGCCAACGTCAAACGCCTGCAGGCCGCGCTGGCCCAGGCCACGCTGGAGGCCGAGCGCGCCGATCAACTGGCCAAAGACAACTTCATCGCCCCCTCGGCGCGTGACCAGGCCCGCCTGGCACGCGAGGCCGCGCAGCAGGCGCTGCGCGCCGGCCAGGCTCAGCAGGCGGCGGCCGACCATGCACTGGGCGAGGCCCGCGCCGCGTTGCAGCGCGCCCAGCCCGGCAGCGGTGCTGTGGCGCAAGGTCTGTGGTCGCTCACCAGCCCGGTCACCGGCCGTGTGCTCAAGCTGCACAAGGAAAATGCCGAACCCGTAATCGCTGGCCAGCCGCTGCTGGAGATTGGCGACACCGGCGCGCTCGAAGCCGTGGTGGACGTGCTCTCGGGCGACGCGCCGCGCATCCCGCCCGGCGCCGTGGTGCAACTGGCCACCGGCCGCGCCCAGCCGCCGCTGGCCGGCACCGTGGCGCGCATCGAGCCCCAGGCCTTCACCAAGGTCTCGGCCCTGGGTATCGAGGAGCAGCGCGTCAACGTCGTCGTGGCGCTGGACGCCAAAGCCGAAGACCTGCAGCGCCTGGGCGATGGTTTCAGGGTGGACGCGCGCATCGCCCTCTCGGCGCAGGACGGCGCCCTGCTTGTTCCCTCGGCCGCGCTGGTGCGCCAGGGCGACGGCTGGCAGGTCTTCGTGGTCGAAGGCGGCAAGGCACGCACCCGCACCGTTACCTTCAAGGACCGCCACGCCGACAGCGCCTGGGTACAGGACGGCCTGAAGGCCGGTGATGTGGTGATCCTGTATCCCGGTAGCGCGATGACGGATGGTCGGCCGGTACGGGTGAGATCAGCGCCTTGATACAGGCGGCCAGGGGGATGGAGGCGATGGCAGTCACGCACGTGATATCGCAGGCAGAATCGCACCATGACAGAGCCTTCACCACCCGCTGACCAGCCACGCAACCCCCTCCACGGTGTGACGTTGGAGGCCATGGTTCGCGCCCTGGAGGCGAACTACGGTTGGGATGAACTGGCGCGAAGAATTCCCATCCGCTGTTTCACACACGACCCGAGCGTCAATTCCAGCCTGAAGTTTCTTCGCAAGACGCCCTGGGCCCGCGACAAGGTGGAGGGCCTGTATCTGTTCATGTTGCGGGAGGCCCGCCGATCGGGGCGGGGTTAGGTCAGGCCAGAAGCGCCTGTTGCTTCACCACTTACTGCACGATCTCGTCCGCCGGCCCGCGGTGCGCCTTGGACGTTTGCGTGGCTGCGCTGCCCACAGCGGCGCCCATCACCAGCACGATGGCCAGCCATTGCAGTGCGGTCAGTTGCTCGTCGAGGATCAGCAGGCCCAGCAGAGCGGCCACAGCGGGCTCCAGGCTGATCATCACGCCGAAGGCGCCGGGCGTCAGGCGCTTGAGGGCCACCATTTCGAGCGAGATGGGGATGGCGCTGGAAATGGCGGCCACCACCAGACCCAGGGCCAGCACGCCGGGTTGCAGCAGGTCGGCACCCGCATGGGCGATGCCAAAGGGCACCACCGTGAGGGCGGCCACGCTCAGGCCCAGGGCCACCGAGTGCCCGGCGTGCAGATGCCCCACGCGCTTGCCGAACACGATGTAGGTGGCCCAGCAGAAGGCGGCCGCCAGTGCGTAGGCCACACCCACCGGGTCCAGTGTGCTCACGTCATGGCCCAGGGGCAGCAGCAGGCCCAGCCCGGCGATGGCCAGCGCGATCCAGACAAAGTCGATGCGGCGGTGCGAGCCGACGCAGGCCACGGCCAGCGGCCCGCTGAACTCGATCGCCACGGCCACACCGAAAGGAATGGTCTTGAGCGACTGGTAGAACAGCAGGTTCATGAAGCCCAGCGCCACGCCGTAGCGCAACAGGCTGATGGCATCGGCGCGGCTGAGCGCCCAACGCCAGGGTCGCCAGATCAGGAGCATGAGCAGGGCCGAGAAGCCGACGCGCAGCGCGGTGGTGCCCAGCGAGCCCACTTGCGGAAACAGTTGCTTGGCCAGTGAAGTGCCCAGGCCCAGCGCGGTGACCGAGCCGAGCACCGCCAGCAGGGGCAGCGCCTGCGCCCAACGGGAAGAAGCGTTCATGTGTCAGCAGAGACGACCCGCCACCGGGCCGCCCCAAGGCGGGTCAGCCCCCTTGGGGGGCAGCGACCCACGCAGCGGCGGAGCGTGGGGGCGCTCATTCGAGCGGGACGGTCAGCCGCTTGATGACCGCTTGGGTGTCCGGCCGCACGCCGCGCCACCATTCAAAGGCCTCGGCCGCCTGCTCCACCAGCATGCCTACGCCGTCCACCAGTTGTGTCACGCCAGCGGCGCGGGCCTGCTTCAGGAAGGGTGTCAGGCCCTTGCCGTACACCAGCTCGTAGGCCAGTGCGCCGGGCGCGAACACGCCGGCGGGCAGTGGCAGCTCGGTCTGCGAGAGGCCGGTGGAGGTGGCGTTGAGCACCACGTCGAAGCTCTCGCCGGCCAGGTCGGCGTAGCCACCCGTCTGCAGCGTGGCGTGGGCCGCGAAGTCGGCCTTGAGTTCGTGCGCCTTGTCGGCACTGCGGTTGGCCACCGCCAGCAGGGCCGGGCGCTGCTGCGCGATCGGCAGGATGGCGCCGCGCGTGGCACCGCCTGCGCCGCAGATGAGCACGCGCTTGCCGGTCAGCAGCACGCCCAGGTTGCGCTGGATGTCATTGACCAGACCCAGGCCGTCGAAGTTCTGGGCGTAAATGCGGTCAGCCTCGAACTTCAGGGCGTTGACTGCGCCAGCCAGTCGCGCCGACTCCATGGGGTCGGTGGCGATGTCGAAGGCCTGCAGCTTGAAGGGCAGAGTGACGTTCATGCCCCGGCCGCCGGCCGCAATGAAGGCGCGCACCGCATCGGCAAAACCGTCCAGCGGTCCTTCGATGGCGGTGTATTCGATGTCCTGCCCGGTGGCTTGCGCGAACAGGCCGTGGATCAGGGGCGACTTGCTGTGGGCAATGGGGTTGCCGATGACGGCGTAGCGGTCGGTCATGGTGGGGTTCCGGGATTGCAGCGATTGTCCCTCAAGCCGGCGGGTGATCCGCTCGCCTGCAAGGTTAGTCACATCGGGCTAACATGCCTTCATGAACACGCCCGTATCCCTGCGCATCGACTTCGTCTCGGACATTGCCTGCCCTTGGTGTGCCGTGGGTCTTTCGGCCCTGGAGCGCGCCCTTGAGCGACTGGACGGCACCGTCAGCGCCGAGCTCCATTTCCAGCCCTTCGAACTCAATCCCCAGATGGGGCCGGAGGGAGAAGATGTCACTGAGCACCTGACGCGCAAATATGGCAGCACCAGCGAGCAGCAGGCGCAGATCCGCGAAACGATCCGCCAGCGCGGCGCGCAGGAGGGCTTTGCCTTCAACGCGGAAGGTCGCGGCCGGATCTGGAACACGTTCGACGCGCATCGGCTGCTGCATTGGGCCGGAGAAGAGGGGGCACCCGGCCAGCAGCACGCCCTGAAGAAGGCCCTGCTGGTGGCCTATCACGGCCGCGCCGAGAACCCGTCGGACGCTGCGGTGCTGCTGGCCTGCGTCCGGGAGGTTGGCCTGGACGAAACCCGTGCCCGGGCCATCCTGGCGGGTGACGACTTTGCCGATGAGGTGCGCGAGCGCGAGCAGTTCTACACCAGCCACGGCATTCATTCGGTGCCGGCGGTCATCATCAACGAACGCCACCTGATCTCGGGCGGGCATCCCTCCGAGAGTTTCGAGCAGGCCTTGCGGCAGATTGCACAGCAGGCCTGACTCGCCCGGGTCAGTCGCGCAACGTCAGCGCCTTGGCGATCTTTCCCCTTTTGACCGTGGGACGCGGCACGGGGCAGGGCAGGTGCTCGAACCAGCGGCGCACATCGTCCTCCACGCACAGCCCGTGCATGTAGTTGTAGATGGCCTTGCGCAGGCCCTGTCCCAGCACATCGTGGTCCACGCCGGGTGGCATGGGGGTGGGGTCGATGAAGCCGATGTCGTTTTTGGCGAAGCTCACCTCGGGCAGCGGGATGAGTTCGATGCCGTAGGCGGCCGGGTCCAGTCCCACGGGTGAGTGCACGGTGCAGGAGAAGCGGTGGAAGAAGCCGCTCTGGATGCAGCCGTTTTCGAACAGCTGGCGCACGTATTCCAGCGCGTCGACCGTGTCCTGCAGCGTCTGTGTGGGAAAGCCGTACATCAGGTAGGCGTGCACCAGGATGCCGGCGTCGGTGAAGCCCTTGGTCACGCGCGCCACCTGCTCCACGCTCACGCCCTTCTTCATCAGGGCCAGCAGCCGATCGCTCGCCACCTCCAGACCGCCGCTCATGGCGATGCAGCCGCTCTGCGCCAGCAGCTCGCTCAGTTCGGGCGTGAAGGTTTTCTCGAAGCGGATGTTGCCCCACCAGCTGATCTGCAGGTCGCGCCGGATCAGCTCCTCGGCCAGGGCCTTGAGCGCCTTGGGCGGCGCCGCCTCGTCGACGAAATGAAAGCCCGTCTGGCCGGTCTCGTGGACGATCTTCTCGATGCGGTCGGCCAGGGTGGCCGCAGTCGCTGTTTCGTAGAGGCCGATGTAGTCCAGGCTCACGTCGCAGAAGCTGCATTTCTTCCAGTAGCAGCCATGCGCCACGGTCAGCTTGTTCCAGCGCCCGTCGCTCCAGAGCCGGTGCATGGGGTTGAGCATGTCCAGCAGGCTGAGGTAGCGGTCGATGGGCAGGCCGTCCCAGGTGGGGGT
>JAJPEW010000260.1 GCA_021166755.1 Hydrogenophaga sp.
CGTGCGGGCCCGAGGCAACAAAGATCTCGGAGTCATGCCGCTGGAAAAGTTCGCTGAGCTGATCCAGGCTGACGTTTCATCCCGGGTTTGATCGACAAACGCAGCGGTGATGCCCGTCTGGCTGCCGTGATGGTGGCGCGACGGCATCCCTGAATCTGCCCACGCAAAGGAACAACCATAGCTACCAACTTTCGCGACCGCCGCCAGCGTGAAGAGCGTGCACACCGACTGAACCGTGAAATCATGGCCCCTGAGGTTCGCCTCAATGGACCGGAAAACGAGCCTTTGGGCATCGTCAGTCTGCAGGAAGCGCTGCGCATGGCCGGGGAACTGGACGTTGACCTGGTCGAGATCGCGGCCACCGCCAACCCGCCGGTGTGTCGCCTGATGGACTATGGCAAGTTCAAGTACCAGGAGCAGAAGAGGGCGGCGGAAGCCAAAGCCAAGCAGACGGTGATCGAGATCAAGGAAATCAAATTCCGTCCCGGCACCGACGATGGCGACTACAACATCAAGATGCGCAATATCCGGCGCTTCCTTGACGATGGTGACAAGTGCAAGATCACGTTGCGGTTTCGCGGTCGTGAGATCACCCACCAGGAACTTGGATTGGCCTTGCTCAACCGCATCCGCGATGAGCTCGCCGACAGCATTGTGGTGGAGCAGTTCCCCAAGCTGGAAGGTCGGCAGATGATCATGATGATCGCTCCCGGCAAGAAGAAGGCGGGCGGTGGCGCGCCCAAGGCAGCCGAGCCGGCTGCCCAGTCTGCCCCTTGAGGGCGGGCGCTGGCCAGAATTGAGACGGCAGGTTCAGTCTTCCTGCCATCTTGAGGCAGTCGCCCTGTGCGGCTGACCGAATCCGGTGAACCGAAAGGTAAGCCGACCAAAAGTGGCTCGGGGCCAACAAGTCTGCGGCAAGGTGACCGCAGCGCCTCACGAGCACAAATGAAAAAGGAGCATGAGAATGCCCAAGATGAAGACCAAGAGCAGCGCGAAAAAGCGTTTTCGCGTTCGTCCGGGTGGTACCGTCAAGCGCGGTCAAGCCTTCAAGCGTCACATCCTGACCAAGAAGACCACCAAGAACAAGCGCCACCTGCGCGGTGCGGTGACTGTGCATGAGACCAACATGGGTCACATGGCACAGATGCTGCCCATGGCTGGCCTGTAATTACTGACGAACAAGGAGAACACACATGCCTCGCGTCAAACGTGGTGTCACGGCTCGCGCCCGACACAAGAAAGTTCTGGCTCTGGCCAAGGGTTTCCGCGGCCGTCGTGGTAACGTCTTCCGCATCGCCAAGCAGGCGGTGATGAAGGCGGGCCAGTACGCCTACCGTGACCGTCGTACCAAGAAGCGCGTGTTCCGCCAGCTGTGGATCGCCCGTATCAATGCTGGTGCCCGTGCTTGCGGCCTGACGTACAGCCAGTTCGCCAATGGCCTGAAGAAGGCCCAGATCGGTATCGACCGCAAGGTGCTGGCTGATCTGGCTGTCAACGACGTTGCTGCGTTCAACAGCATCGTGGAGCAAGTCAAAGCCAAGCTGGCCGCCGCTTGATTCACGACGGATGACCCTGGCTGTCGCCGGTCAGCGGTCATCGCCGTCGCTCAAAGGGGTTGAGGCTGGAGGGGGAACCCCCGGTGGCTTCAGCCCCTTTTTTATTGCATCAGCGAAAGAGACACATGAACGAGTTGGACGCACTGGTTGACAGCGCGCGCGACGCATTCGCGCGGGCGGGCACACCGGCTGATCTTGAGAATGCCAAGGCCCAGTACCTGGGTAAATCGGGTCAGATCACCGAGTTGATGAAGGGCATGGGTGCCCTCTCGGTCGAGGAAAAGAAGACCCGCGGTGCCGCCATCAACCAGGCCAAGCAGTCCATCGAAGCGGCCTTGACCGCGCGCCGTCAGGCACTGGCCGATGCAGAGCTGCAGTCCCAACTCAAGGCCTAAGCGTTGGACGTGACCCTGCCGGGTCGTCAGCGCGGGCAAGGTGGATTGCACCCGGTGTCCCTGACCATGGAGCGTCTGGAGGCCATCTTCGGTTCCATGGGCTTCGAGGTCGCTCAAGGGCCCGAAATCGAGGCCGACTGGTTCAACTTCACCGCGTTGAATACCCCCGAGGATCATCCGGCCCGTTCGATGCACGACACCTTCTACGTCGAAGGCGGCAGTGAGCGGGCCCCCAACCTGCTGCGCACGCATACCAGCCCGGTGCAGGTGAGACACGCGCTGGAACATGCGAAAAAGCACAAGGCGCTGACCGATGCCGGCCAGCCGATGCCCGAGATCCGCGTGATTGCCCCGGGGCGGACTTACCGCGTGGACAGCGATGCCACTCATTCGCCGATGTTCCACCAGTGCGAGGGCCTGTGGATCGGAGAGAACGTGAGCTTCAAGGATCTGAAGTACCTGTTCACCGAGTTCTGCCGCACCTTCTTCGAGACAGACGACCTGGTGCTCCGCTTCCGCCCCAGCTTTTTCCCCTTCACCGAGCCCAGCGCCGAAATCGATATCCAGTTCCAGCAGGGTCCGTTGGCTGGCCGATGGCTCGAGGTGGCCGGCTCCGGTCAGGTGCATCCGACGGTGGTGCGCAACATGGGGCTGGATCCCGAGAAGCACATCGGCTTTGCCTTCGGCATGGGGCTGGACCGCTTCACCATGCTGCGTTATGGCGTCAACGATTTGCGCCTGTTCTTCGATGGCGACCTTCGTTTCCTGTCGCAGTTCCGTTGAGCGCCACGCTCCCGACCAGAAAAGAGACTGATCATGCAATTTCCGGAATCGTGGCTGCGCGAATTCTGCAATCCACCGCTGAACACCCAGCAGATCGCCGACACCCTGACCATGGCGGGCCTGGAGGTGGAGGATCTTCGTCCTGTCGCCCCGCCTTTTGCCAAGGTGGTGGTCGGCGAAATCAAGGAAGCGGTTCAGCATCCCAACGCCGATCGTCTGCGGGTCTGCCAGGTGGATGTGGGGCAGGGTGGCCTGCTGAACATCGTCTGCGGCGCGCCCAACGCGCGAGTGGGCATCAAGGTGCCTTGTGCCTTGGTAGGGGCTGAGCTGCCCCCGGGTGAGGATGGCAAACCCTTCCAGATCAAGCTGGGCAAGCTGCGCGGGGTGGAGAGCCAGGGCATGCTGTGTTCTGCCCGTGAGCTCAAGCTGTCGGAAGACCACGGCGGTCTGCTGGAGCTGGCGGCAGATGCGCCGGTGGGGCAGGACATCCGTCAGCACCTGAACCTGGATGACACGCTTTTCACCCTCAAACTGACCCCCAACCTGGCGCATTGCCTGTCGGTGTACGGCGTGGCGCGGGAGCTGTCTGCCTTGACGGGCGCTCCTCTGAAGACGCCGGTGTTTGCACCGGTCGAGGTTGGCTTGGCTGAGAAGCTGCCGGTCAAGGTGAGCGCACCCGATCTCTGCGGACGTTTTTCCGGCCGGATTGTGCGCAACGTCAATACCCGGGCAGCCACACCAGCCTGGATGGTGGACCGATTGGCCCGCTGTGGTCAGCGCAGTGTCACCGCGCTCGTGGACATCTCCAACTACGTGATGTTCGAACTGGGCCGACCCTCCCACATCTTTGACCTTGAGAAGATCCACGGCGGTCTGGATGTGCGTTGGGGCCAACCGGGCGAACAGCTCAAGCTGCTCAATGGCAACACCGTCACGGTGGATGGTGATGTGGGTGTGATTGCCGATGACCAGGCCGTCGAGTCTCTCGCAGGCATCATGGGGGGCGATGCCACGGCGGTGTCTGATGACACCCGTCATGTCTATGTGGAAGCGGCGTTCTGGTGGCCGAAAGCGGTAGCAGGGCGCTCGCGTCGCTTCAACTTCTCCACCGATGCCGGTCACCGCTTCGAACGCGGCGTGGATCCGCAACTGACCGTCGAACACATCGAACGCATCACCCAACTGATTGTCGACATCTGCGGCACCCCCGACACGGTGTGTGGTCCGATCGATGACCAGCAGGTGAAGATGCCGACTCCGCAGCCGGTGACGCTGCGCGTGGCACGGGCCGCCAAGGTGATCGGTATGCCGGTCACGCAGGCGCAGTGCGTCGACGCACTGACCCGACTGGGCCTGCCCGTGACCGAGCAGGATGGCGTGGTCACGGTGGTTCCGCCGTCTTACCGCTTTGACCTGCAGATCGAGGAAGACCTGATCGAGGAGGTGGCCAGGCTGGTGGGTTATGAGCGCCTGCCGCACACCCCGCCGGTGGCGCCGGTGGTGCCCAAGGCGCGTGAGGAGGCTCGCCGCGGCGCGTTTGCCGTCAGGCGTCAGCTGGCAGCCCTGGGTTATCAGGAGACGATCAACTACAGCTTCGTCGAAGAACGCTGGGAGCGCGAGCTCGCGGGCAACGCCCAGCCGGTGCGCCTTCTCAACCCCATTGCAAGCCAGATGAGTGTCATGCGCTCGTCGCTGCTGGGCAGCCTGTTGGCGGTGCTCAAGTTCAACCTGGACCGCAAGGCGGCCCGGGTGAGGGTGTTCGAGCTGGGGCGTGTATTCTTCAAGGACCCCAGTGTCACCAACAGCGACAGCACGGTCGCCGGTTTTGACCAGCCGATGCGAGTGGCTGGGCTGGCCTTTGGCGCACTGGACAGCCTGCAGTGGGGCTGCACCGATCGCGCGGTGGATTTCTTTGATGTCAAGGGAGACGTGCAGGCCTTACTGGCACCGCTTCAGCCGGAGTTCCGACCAGCCGAGCATCCTGCCATGCATCCGGGGCGTTGTGCCAGTGTGTGGCTTGCCGGGCGGTGTGCAGGTCATGTGGGCGAGTTGCATCCCAAGTGGCGTCAAGGCTACGAGCTGGCACAAGCGCCTGTTCTGTTCGAACTGGATCTTGACGCGGTGCTTGCCCGGCAGGTGCCGTCCTTCCGGACCGTGAGCCGCCATCAGGCCGCGGAACGGGATATCGCCATCGTGGTCAAGGAAGCCGTCACGCATGCTGCAGTGATGCAGGCCATTCGCTCGACCGGCAATGCCCTGCTGCGGGATGCCATTCTTTTCGATGTCTACCGGCCCAGAAAACTTGCTGACGGCAGCATCAGCGGCGGTCTGTCTGCAGACGAAAAGAGTCTGGCGGTCCGTCTGACCCTCAGCCGCGATGACGCTACACTGACCGACGAAGAAATCGACGGTGCGGTTCGGTCGACCGTGGAGGCCCTGACGGCCCACGTCGGTGCAAGACTGCGCTGAAGCGGGCGAATCGATAACAACACTCACGGAGAACGCACATGGAACTGGCTGTCGAAAGCCTGGAAACGCCTGCTCTGACGAAGGCGCAACTGGCGGAGATGCTGTTTGACCAGATTGGCCTGAACAAGCGCGAGTCCAAGGACATGATCGATGCCTTCTTCGATCTGATCACGGACAGCCTGGTGGAGGGGGGCGATGTGAAGATTTCGGGTTTCGGCAATTTCCAGATCCGCACCAAGGCGGCCCGCCCTGGCCGAAACCCGCGCACCGGGGAGCCAGTTGCCATCGAAGCCCGTCGGGTGGTGACCTTCCACGCCAGCCCCAAACTCAAGGACGCGGTCCAGGCGTCAGGCGGTGCCCCAGAGCCTTCGGGCGGTTGAGTGGGTGTTTTTGTCCCGCTTACCAAACAGGCCCGGCCAACTGATGCCGGGCCTTCTTACTTATTTCGGCAACATTTTGCGTGCCTGATAGTTATCTGCAACAGTTTGTACGGATTTTCGACGGTTGTGCGTGCAGCAGGTCCATTGTTCGAGTAAATTTCAAGGTTCGGTTTCTACCGCCTTGATTTTCATGGAGAAAATCCTTCCCCCCATTCCTGCCAAGCGCTACTTCACCATTGGTGAGGTGGGGGACTTGTGCGGCGTCAAGCCGCATGTGCTCCGATACTGGGAGCAGGAGTTCACGCAGCTGCGTCCGATGAAGCGCCGGGGCAACCGGCGGTACTACCAGCACCACGAGGTGCTGATGATCCGGCGCATACGTGAACTTCTGTATGACCAGGGATTCACGATCAGCGGGGCGCGCAACAAGCTCCAGGAATTTGCGCAGTCCGAGCGCGAGCGTCGAAAAGGCGAGGGGGTTGACTCGGGTGATTCGGCGTTTCCCGATACGGTCATGGATGGGGCTGACAGCGAGTGGCCGTCGTCGGAGTTTGGCGGTGCGGCGATGGTGGAGGCGGGCCGACTCGAGGCTGAGCGACAACAGTGGCAGAGCTTGCGCAAGGAACTTCAGGAAATCCGAGAAATGCTTTCGCTCAGTTTCTGAAACCACATTTTCACGCTATAATTTAAGTCTTGTCGGCGTGTAGCGCAGCCTGGTAGCGCACTTGCATGGGGTGCAAGGGGTCGCGAGTTCGAATCCCGCCACGCCGACCAAAAACGCGGAAAGCCCGGAGTCTCACGACTTCGGGCTTTTTTGTTTTTGCGACGCCGGGATGGTGACACCAATGAATGCGGCTTGATGTGGCACAAGCTCCGAAGACTGCAGACAGAAGAGAATCGCCGCTTCGTCCGTCTGGTGTTCGCACCTGGTCCTCTGGATTTTTCATGTTCCGATTGCTTCCCGCACCCGTTCGTGGCGTGATTGCCGGCCTTCTCCTCGGGGTCAACACGCTGGTGACTTTCTCCCTGATGATCCCGCCAGCGCTGGCCAAGCTGGTGTTGCCGCTGCCCGCCGTGCGTCGTCTGGCCGACAGGATGCTCAATGGATTGGCCGGCGGCTGGGTGCGTCGCAACAGCTGGTGGATGCTGGCGGTGGGCAATGTGCAATGGAATGTGATCGGAACGCAGGGCCTGCATGCCCGGGGCTGGTACCTGGTCTCACCCAATCACCGCTCATGGGTCGACATCCTCGTGTTGCAGCGGGTGTTTGACCGGAGGATTCCGTTTCTGAAGTTCTTCCTGAAGCAGGAGCTGATCTGGGTGCCGGTGATCGGTCTGGCTTGGTGGGCGCTGGACTTTCCGTTCATGAAGCGGGGCAAGTCCCGGGGAGCCCAGGCCAGCGACATGGCAGCGACACGGCGTTCATGCGAGAAGTTCAAGACACTGCCGACATCGGTGATCAACTTTGTCGAAGGCACCCGCTTCACCGATGCGAAGCGTGCGCAGCAATCCAGTCCCTATCGGCACCTGCTCAAACCCAAGATTGGTGCATTGAGCGTGGCACTGGCCTCGATGGGTGAGTACTTTGAGTCGTTGCTGGATGTGACCCTGGTGTATCCGGATGGCACGCCCACGTTCTGGGACCTGATGTGTGGTCGGGTGGGCGCGGTGGTGGTTCGCGTGCAGGAGCGCCCCATTCCGGCCGATCTGGTCGGTGGTGACCCGGGCGTGGACAAGGCCCTGCGGGTCAGGATTGGCCGCTGGATGCAGCACCAATGGGCCGAGAAAGACCAGCTGATCGAGCAGATTCTGTCCGACCACCGTGCAGGTTGCTCAGCTCAGACGATATCCCGCACGTGAAATCCGTAGGTGCCCTGGCGCCGGTCTGAGAAGTAGCACTCCAGGGTCTCCCGAACCGTTCGGAACGCGATCTCGTCCCAGGGGATGGTGGCCTCTGTAAAGAGGCGCGCTTCCAGCGTTTCATGGCCCGGATTGAAATCCGTGCTCAGCAGACGCGCCCGGTAGTACAGATGGACCTGTCCCACGCGCGCCACATTCATCAGGGTGAACAGTTCTCCGAGTTCGATGAGGGCTCCCGCCTCCTCGTCGGTCTCGCGTTGGGCGCCTTGTGCCGTGGTCTCGCCCAGTTCCATGAAGCCGGCTGGCAGTGTCCACTTGCCCCAGCGTGGCTCGATGTTTCGCTTGCACAGCAGAACGTACTCACCGGTGTCGCCCCAATAGGGGACGGTGCCGACGACATTGAGCGGGTTCTCGTAGTGGATGGTCTGGCACTGGGGGCATACCGCCCGCTGGCGGGTATCCCCATCGTCTGGCAGTCGATAGACCACGGGCGAGCCGCATTCCCGGCAGTGTTTGATCTGATGGCGCTGCATACCCGAAGTGTAGGGGGCAAACAGAAAGGGGTCCTTGTCGGACCCCTGGGATGCCGAGTGGGCAGGGCAGGTATCAGGCCTTCTTGCCGTGCTTCTCGATCAGTGACTTCGCGGTCTCCAGCAACTGCTTGCCGTTGAATCCCCGCTTGTCCATGTCCTGCATCCACTCGACCTCGACCAGGCGGGCCTTGCGGCGGAACTCCTGGGCTTCGGCCGCGGGAATGGTGTGGATCGTGTTGCCGTTCTTGACGGCAGCTTCGCGTCCGG
>JAJPEW010000263.1 GCA_021166755.1 Hydrogenophaga sp.
GAACACATCGAGCTGTTCGAGGCGCAGGAGTCCGACGACGAGGAACGGCAGATGGCGCTCGAGTCGCTGCTGGCGCAGTACCAGGTCAATCTGGTGGTGGACAACAGCCCCTTGCGCGGGGCGCCGGTGATCGTGGAGGACAACCCCACACCGCACGCCCTGTTCGGCAGCGTCGACTACCAGGCCGAAGAGGATGTCCTTCACACCGATTTTTCCCGCATCCGCGCCGGCAGCCTGCTGCGTGCCCACGGCGGCTACCTGATCCTGCAGTTGCGCGACCTGCTGGCCGAGGACCTGGCCTGGGAGAAGCTGCGGCGATTCCTGCGCAGTGGCCGGGTCCAGATCGAGGAGCCTGGCATGGGGCTGATGCCGATCCCGGCGGTTTCCTTGCGGCCTGAATCGGTGGACGCCGACGTCAAGATCGTGCTCATCGGCTCGGTCACGCAGTACTACGAGCTGCAGGAAGCCGACCCCGAGTTCGCCCGGCGCTTTCGCGTCAAGGTGGATTTTGCCGAGAGCTTCCGCGCCACCGACGACACGCGCATGGCCACGGCACTGTTCGTGGCCCATACCTGCAGGCGCCGCGGCCTGCCGCCCTTCACGGCGGATGCGGTGGCCGCACTGATTGAGGACTCGCATCGCCAGACCGACGATCAGTCGCGCCAGAGCGCCCTGTTTGCGCGCACCGAAGCGCTGGTGGTCGAAGGATCTGCCCTGTGCCGCGACAGGGGTGGCAGTGTGGTGGAGGCGCGGGACATCGCCGCAGCCCTGTCAGCTCGGCGCCTGCGCCACGACTACCCCGAACAGCGGCTGCGCGAGTCGATTGCCGAGGGCGAGCGCCTGATCGAACTGGCCGGCAGCCGCATCGGGCAAATCAATGGCCTGACCCAGATCGACCTGGGCGACTGGCGCTTCGGCCTGCCGGTACGGGTGAGCGCGCGCACCCACGCGGGTGGTCAGGGTCTGCTGAACATTGAGCGCGAGGTGGAGATGTCAGGCCCCATCCACGACAAGGGCGTGCTGATCCTGCACAGCTACCTGATTGCGCTCTTCGGTCACCTCGCACCGCTGGCGCTGAATGCCTCCGTCGTGTTCGAGCAGGAGTACAACGGCGTCGAAGGCGACTCCGCGTCGTGTGCGGAGCTGTTCGCCCTGCTCTCTTCCCTGTCGGGCGTGCCCTTGCGTCAGGGCATTGCCGTCACCGGGGCGCTGAACCAGCACGGCGAGGTGCTGCCGGTCGGTGGCATCAACGAGAAGATCGAGGGCTGGTTCCGCGTCTGCGAGGCGGCCGGGCTCGATGGACAGCAGGGCGTGCTGCTGCCCCGGCGCAACCTGCGCCACCTGATGCTGGATCAGTCCGTGGTCGATGCCGTGGCCGCCGGGCAGTTCCACATCTACACCGCCTCCCATGCGGGTGAAGGTCTGGCCTTGCTGACCGGCATGCCCAGCGGCATCAGCGATCCGCTGGCCACCCACGGCCCCTTCCCTGCCGGCAGTGTGCTGGCCCGCTGCGAGGCGCAGTTGCGCCAGTTCCGGGAGGCCTGCCGGCAGGCCACCCGCAGCCCGGGCCCCAGCAGCGACTGACGAACAGCCTCGTCCTCTGGGGAACCTTGACGACCCGGTGGGCTCCCACCGGGATCTTGTTCACCAGACTAGGAGACCTGCGCGCCATGACTCGCACCCGCCTTTTCTTGCGCCAATGCTTTTCGGCTGCCACCGCATCCCTGCTGGTGCTGCTCAGTACCCAGGCCACCGCCCAAACCATGGTCAGCGTCAAAGCCGGCACGCTGAACATGCGCGAAGCCCCCGGGACGAACAGCCCGGTTCTGTGGAAACTCAGCCGTGGCTATCCGCTCAAGGTCGTTCAGCGGCAAGGCCAGTGGATCAAGGTCCGGGACTTCGAAGGTGACGATGGATGGGTGGCCCGCTCACTCACCTCCACCACCCCATACCATGTGGTCAAGTCACCGGTGGCCAACCTCCGCACTGGCCCCGGAACGGGCCATCGCATCAAAGGGCGCCTGGAATACGGCGAGACCGTGCGCACTGTCGCGAAACAGGGGCCCTGGGTCAAGGTCAAGCATCAGGAGCTCGGCCAGGGCTGGGTGGCCAAGCGCCTGCTCTGGGGCTGGTGAGTCACCCCAAGGCCTTGGCCTGGTGGTAGGCGGGACGCTCCATGCAGCGCACCACCCATTCGTGCACCAGGGGGTGCGCATCCATCAGTCCCCGAGCGGGACGTGCCCAGTTGACGACGCTGGCAACGCACAGGTCGGCCACAGTGAAGCGCTTGGCAGCAAGCCAGTCCTCACCGGCCTGCTGCTGCCGCTCCAGATGGTCTTCGAGCACCCGCATGGGCACCTTCAGCCGCTGCTCGGCGGCTTCGGCCAGTTCCGGCTTTCGCCGATCTGCCGGCATGGCCACGCGGTGCATCAGGACCGTGAGGGCATCGGCCTCCACTTCGTTGACCACCCAGAAACTCCAGCGCAGGGCCTCGGCGTCCTCGCGCGCGCTGGAAGGCGTGATCCCGGCGCCGTCGGCTTTGCCGAGATGACGTGCCAGATACAGGGCGCAAGCCATGCTTTCCCAGACCACCACTTCCTGCCCCTCGGTCTGGCGATCCACCACCACAGGGATGTGCCCGTTGGGGTTGAGGGCCAGGAACTCGGGTGTGCGGGTCGCGCCGCCCTGGTACGGGGTCGGTACATGGTCGAAGCTCAGGCCCAGTTCGGTGGCCACCCACAAGGGGCGGATGGCGCGGGAGGCGGCGATGCCGTGGATGGTGATGCTCAAGATGTCTCCTGTTTTCAGATGGACAAGGCGCGACAGAGATCGCGCAGATCGTTGATGGTGATGTGGGGCTGAAGAGGCTCGTGCTCCCAGGGATGGTCGGCACGGTTGACCCAGGCCAGTTGCATGCCGGCCCGCAGGGCGCCGACGCCGTCCAGATGCGCATCGTCGCCAATGTGCAGTACCTCCTCCGGCATCACGCCAGCGGCATGGGCCGCCGCGTGGAAGATCCGGGGGTCGGGCTTGCCGATACCAAATTCACGCGCACTGATGGACGCCCGGAAGTGCTCGCCAATCCCCACGCGATGGACATCGGCGTTGCCGTTGGACAGCGCCACCACCGGATAACGGGCGCTCAGGCGCTCCAACGCCGGCAGGGCGTCCTCAAACAACTCCACCCGCTGCCGTTCGGAAAAGAACACCTCGAATGCCGGTTCCGCCAGTGCCGGGTCATCGCCAGCCTGCTCAAGCAGCACGCGAATGCTCTCGCGCCGCAAGGCACTGAGGTCGTGGGCCAGATCGGTGCGCTCACGCCCCACCCGCTCCCGCACGGCACGCAGGGTTGAACGATCGGTGGCCAGTGCTGCCGTGGCCGGGGCGTTCTCGCCCAGCCATGCCTGCAGCACCTGTTCGGCACGGGCGATGGTGGGCCAGATGGGCCACAGGGTGTCGTCCAGATCCAGCGTGATGGCCTGCACGCGATCAGGATCAAAGGTGGGAACTGGATGGGGTCCGGGGGTATTCATGTCTGGGAGAGAATAGCGCATGGCTTTCAACACCGAACCCCGATATTCCCATGGCCAGGCGCCGCGTACGGCTGTTGTGCTGTGCAACCTGGGCACCCCCGACGAAGCCACTGCGCCCGCCCTGCGCCGCTACCTGGCCGAATTCCTCGGCGACGGCCGTGTGGTCGAAATTCCCAAGGCGATCTGGGCGCTGATCCTGCACGGCATCATCCTGCGGGTGCGTCCAGCCAAGTCGGCCGTCAAATACGCCAGCATCTGGACAAGCGAGGGTTCTCCGCTCAAAGCCTGGACGGAAAAGCAGGCCACCCTGCTGCGCGGCTATCTGGGTGAACGCGGGCATCAGGTCACCGTGCGCTACGCCATGCGCTACGGCAACCCGTCCATGCCGGCCGTGCTCGACGAACTGAAGGCCCAAGGCGTCACACGCATCCTCATCCTGCCCGCCTATCCGCAGTACAGCGGCACCACCACGGCCAGCGTCTTTGACGCGGTGGCGCACTGGGGCCTGAAGACCCGCCACCTGCCCGAGTTCCGTTTCATCAACCGCTACCACGACGACCCGGGCTACATCGAGGCCTTGGCCAAACGCGTCAGGCAGCACTGGATGCATCAGGGCCAGGGCGACCACCTCATCATGAGCTTTCATGGTGTGCCTGAGCGCACCCTGATGCTGGGTGATCCCTACCACTGCGAATGCCACAAGACCGGCCGCCTGCTGGCCGAACGCCTGGGGCTGTCCAAAGATCGGTACACCGTCACCTTCCAGTCGCGCTTTGGCAAAGCCAAGTGGCTGGAGCCCTACACCGAGCCCACGCTGGTGGCCAAGGCACAGGCCGGCCTCAAGAGCGTGGATGTCATCTGCCCCGGCTTCACCAGCGACTGTCTGGAGACGCTGGAAGAAATCCGCATGGAAGCGCAGGAAGCCTTCAAGCACGCCGGCGGACAGGAGTTTCAGTACATCGACTGCCTGAACGACAGTCCCGACTGGATCCGTGCCCTGACCGACCTGACCGAGCGCCACCTGCAAGGCTGGCCGACGCAGCAGGCCGATGACCCCATGGCCTGGACCGAGAGCCGTGCCCGGGCGCTGGCCATGGGCGCCAAGGACTGAGTCTCAGCCGGCCAGGAACCGGCTCACCAGGTCCAGCTGATCAGGCACATTCAGCGCCGGTGCGTGCCCGCACCCTGCAATCGTCACCACCAGCGCGCGCGGACCACGATCGCGCATCGCTTCGGCGGTGTCGGCCAGCAGCAGATCCGACTCTGCCCCCCGCAGGCACAGCACCGGGATGTCAAGGCGGTCGTACACCGGCCAAAGGTCGTAGTCCTGCGGGTGGTGGATGAACTGCTGGACCATGGCCGGGTCGTAGTGCGGCGTGACACGGCCATCGGGCAGGCGCCTCGTCGAGCTCTCGGTCAGAAGACGCCACTGGGCATCCGGCAGGTAGCCGTAGGGCTTGTAGACCGTGCGAAAGTACTGCTCCAGCTCGGTCACGGTGGCGAAAGCGGCCGGATTGCCTGCGTAAGTCCGGATGCGCTCGATGGCCGCGTCCGCGAGCTTCGGCCCATTGTCGTTGAGGACCAAGCGCAGAATCCGGCCGCGCAGCAGCCCATCGGCCGCCACCATGCCGATGGCACCGCCCATCGACGTGCCCACCCAGTGGAATCGTTCCAGACCCAGCTGATCGACCAGCGAACGCGCCAGCTTCGCGTAGAAAGCCAGGCAGTACTCGTCCTGGGGCACCGGACTCCATTGCGACAGGCCCCGTCCGATGGTGTCAGGACAGAGCACCCGGTAGCCCAGCGACGCCAGATGAATGGCCAGCGGGTCCATGTCCCGGCCCGTACGAGCCAGTCCGTGCCAGGCCACCACCGTGCCCTGTGCCGGCACGCCGGCCGCCGGCGCCCAGTCCATGAAATGGATCTCGCGCCCCTCGCACAAGAGATAACGCGACAGTGCCGTGGTATTCATCGCAGCTCCTTCAGACGGGCCAGCACGGCGCGCTCGCGCAGCTTGCCGACGATGCCGGTGGGAAAGTAGTAGACCGACAGCACGAACAGCAGGCCCAGCCAGAGCAGCCAGCGGTCCGGGGTGAACAGGGCGGGCAGCAGCGGAATACCTGCAGTGGCCTCGCCGATCAGGCGCAGCAAATCCTGCAGGTAGCTCTGCGCCACCACGAACAGCACGCTGCCAATCAGCGCGCCATACAGCGTGCCCATGCCGCCGATGACCACAATGAGCAGGATGTCCAGCATGATCTCGAAGGACAGCGATGTATCCGGCCCGTTGTAGCGCAGCCAGAGCGCCAGCAGGCACCCGGCCAATGTGGCGAAGAGGGCTGACAGCACGTTGGACAAGGTGCGGTAGACCACGGTGCGGTAACCGAGCGCCTCCGCTCGGAAGTCGTTTTCCCGGATCGCCTGCAGAACGCGGCCGAAGGGTGAATTGACGATGCGCAGCAGCGTCAGGAAGATGGCCACCACACTGCCGAAAATCAGGTAGTAGGTGATCAGCCGGCCATTGAGGTCCACCTCGGCCCAGGGCAGCACCAGGGGATCTTCACGCAGCATGAAACCGGGCGACAGCAGTTCGGGCACCCGGAAGGTCAGACCGTCCTCGCCACCGGTGAATTCCGACAGCTGCGACGCCAGCGTCAGGAAGGCGGAGGCCACCGCCAGCGTGATCATGGCAAAGAAGATGGCCCGCACCCGCAGCGAGAACAGCCCGATCAGCAGCGACAGCA
>JAJPEW010000312.1 GCA_021166755.1 Hydrogenophaga sp.
GGGAAGCACTTGGCGACGATTTTCGATGCATGGCAGTTTGGCTCAGCCACTTGGGCAGTGGCGTCGGCTACCCATGCGCGCCCGGAAGCGATTGACGCCTTGCAGCGCCAGCGTCTGGCGGTCCTTCTGGAGGTGGTCAGAGACAGGTCGTCTTTCTACCGGGATCGGTTCAAGGGGTTGCCGGCCGGTCCCGAGGCCTGGCTGGAGCTTCAGCCTGTTCACCGGCATGAACTCATGGACCGCTTTGACGAGTGGGTCTGTGATCCCGATCTGAAGCTCGAAGGGCTGCGTGACTTCACCGCGGACCACAGGAACATCGGTGAACCGTACCTGGGCCGGTACCTGGTCTGGGAAAGCTCAGGCACCAGCGGATCGCCCGGCATCTTTGTTCAGGACGCGCACTGCATGGCGCTGTATGACGCCCTGGAGGGCCAGCGCCGCAGTGCTGTCCGGCTGGCCCAGCGCCTGTTCGATCCACTGGGCCTGGGCGAGAGGATTGCTTTTGTCGGGGTGACCGATGGTCACTTTGCCAGTTATGTCACCGTGGAGCGGCTGCGCCGCCTGCAGCCGTGGATGGCTTCTTCGGTGCGCTCATTCTCGATCCTTCAGCCGCAAGAAGCGTTGCTGGCCCAGTTGCAGGACTTCTCGCCCACGGTGCTCGCAAGCTACCCCAGTGCGGCCGCGATGCTGGGCCAGGAAGTGGCCGGCCAGCGCTTGTGCCTGCCAGCCCTTCGGGAAATCTGGACGGGGGGCGAGACACTCAGTGCCGTGGCTCGGCACCGCCTGGAGCAGCAACTGGATGCCGTGGTTCGCAACAGCTATGGCAGCTCGGAGTTTCTGGCGATGGGGTGGGAATGCCGGGCCGGTCGCATGCACCTGAACAGTGACTGGGTGTTGCTGGAGCCCGTCGACGAGCATCAGCGTCCCTTGCCCCCGGGCGAATCTTCGGCATCGGTGTGGCTGACCCACCTGGGCAATACCGTGCAGCCCTTGATCCGTTACGACCTGGGTGACCATGTCCGATTCGTGCCGGAGGCTTGCCCCTGCGGCTGCGCGTTGCCGGTGATCGAAGTGCAGGGACGCAGGGACGACACCTTGCGGGTGGCGGGGGTCAACGGCAGACCTGTGCCCTTGCTGCCGCTGGCCTTGTCCACCGTCCTGGAAGAGCGCGTGGGCCTGTTTGATTTTCAGATCTGCCAGAAGGACGACCAGACCCTGATCCTTCGGCTGCCCATGACGGGCGAGGAGGGCAGACGTGCTTTGGCGCAGGCAAGGACTGTCTTGACTGGATATGCCAGAAGCCAGGGGGCACAGCCGATCAGGGTGCTTGGGGAACTGGGTATCCGGGTGCCGCGCGGTCGAAGCGGCAAATCCTGCCGCATCCTTTCCTGAGCGGGTGGCTGACGTTCAAATCACGCCGTCGAACATCATGACGTCGACCTCGTCATCCACCGCCACATTGCCCTGCTGGTGGTGCAGCACGATCAAACCATTGGCTTGCACCATGGAGCTGAGCACGCCCGATCCCTGGTTGCCGGTTGTGCGCACGCGCAACGTCCCGTCTGCCTCACGCGAGACGATGCCGCGCTGATACTCGGTCCGTCCGGGTTTCTTGCGCATCGCTTCCCGGCTGCGTGCCTTCAGAAGAACCGGCCCGGCAGGGTTCGCTCCCATCATCCGTAACAGGGCCGGACGGACGAAGGCCAGGAAGGTGACCATCACCGCCACGGGATTGCCAGGCAGGCCGAACAAAATCGCTGATGCCCCCGAGACACCTTCTGCTTTCCCGATCTTTCCGACCGCCATGGGTCGCCCGGGGCGCATCGCAATGCGCCAGAAAGCCACATCCCCCAGCTGCTTCATCATGGCTTTGGTGTGATCCGCTTCGCCCATGCTCACCCCACCGCTGGTGATGATGGCATCGGCGTGTCGGGCGGCGTGCCGGAAGGCCGCCTCCAGTGCCGCAGGTTCATCACGGATCACACCCAGATCCAGCACCTCGATACCCATTCGGGTGAGCATGCCGAAGACCGTGTAGCGGTTGCTGTCGTAGACGGCACCCTCACGCGGGGCATCGCCCAGGCTCAGAATTTCATCGCCGGTGGAGAAGTAGGCGACCTTCAGGCGGCGGTACACCGGCACGCGGGGCAGCCCCAGGCTGGCGAGCAGCCCCAGGGCGGCGGGTCCAAGGGTCTGTCCTCGCGTGAGGGCAGGCAAGCCTGCCATGAGGTCTTCGCCCAGAAGACGCCGGTTGTCACCCGGGCGAACCACATCCGCCGGGATGGTGACGTGCTCGCCGTCGAGCTTCACAAATTCGATCGGCACCACCGTGTCCGTGCCCTCGGGCATGATGGCGCCCGTCATGATCTTGACGGCGCCGTCTTGTCCCAATTCTCCTGACCACGCCTTGCCCGCCAGTGCCGTTCCGACCACCTTGAGCCTCAGCGGCTGACCGGCACGCAGCAGCTCGCCGGCGAACGCAAAGCCATCCATCGCCGAGTTGTCGTGGGGCGGCACACTGATGGGCGAGACCACATCCTGGGCGAGAACCCGTCCCAGGGCGGCGACCAACTCGACGTCCTCGGTCTGTTCCACAGGCTGTACCAGCCGGTCGAGAAACGCGTTCACATGATGGGCACTCAGAGCCTGGGGGTCGTAGCCCTCCAAGGCGGCGGCGATCTGGTCGATCGAGGACATGATCAGCTGTTTTCCAGGGTCTGGAGTTCGGACAGGGTGTTGGCGTTGAAGAACGCGCGCTGGTCATCGCCAGCTTGGTCGAAATTCACAATCGTCGTCCTGTGCTGGCCCGTCCAGTGATCGATCTTGCGGCCCCCGGCTTGGGTGAAAGCCGTCAGGCTCTCCAGCAGGCTCACACGCAACATGCAGAACACCGGCTGCGTGCGAAGCTGGCCGTCCTCTTCCCTGGCGGCCGCCATGGCAATGTCGATGCTGTCGTCATCGAAGGCCGCCGCCAGACGGCTGGCCAGATCGAGCGGAAACAGGGGGGTGTCACACGGCACCGTCAGCAGGAACGGGGTTTCGCAGCGCTCCAGGCCCGTCAGAAATCCTGCCAAAGGTCCTGCGTAGTCGGCCAGCGAGTCCTGCCAGACCGGAACGCCAAAAGACTCGTAAGCCGACAGGTTGCGGTTGGCGTTGATCATCAGGTCGCCGATCAGGCTGCCTTCCTGCATCTGCAGCCGAAGCAGTGCATTCATGGCCAGCGGCATGCCCCTGAACGACTGAAGGCCTTTGTCAATGCCGCCCATTCGGGTGCCACGTCCGCCCGCCAGAACCAGGCCGGTCACCTGTTGTGTATCGATCATGTTCGCTCGGTTCCTGGGGAATGGCTCAGCCGCCGATGTAGCTCATCTCGATCCGTCGCCCGCTTTTCGACGCGTCCGGAGGAAGGCTGGCCCTGAGTTCCGAATAGCGGTCGCTGCGACCTTGCCAGATCGAGGCAATGGCACCCGACAGCGCCTCGTCGCTGACGTCACCTCGCACCAACGGGCGAAGGTCATGGCCTTTGTCGGCGAAAAGGCAGAGGTACAGCTTGCCTTCGGTGGACAAGCGTGCGCGGTTGCAGTCCCTGCAAAACGCCTGGGTCACGCTGCTGATTACGCCGATCTCGCCACTGCCGTCGGCGTAACCCCAGCGCTCGGCGGTTTCGCCAGGGGCAGCCGGGTCAAGTGGTACCAGAGGGAGCTCCTGACGGATCAGGTCCACGACCTCGGCGCTGGGCATGACCTCGTCCATTCGCCAACCATTGGTGGCGCCGACGTCCATGTACTCGATGAAGCGCAGCACGATCCCGCTGCCTTTGAAGTGTCTGGCCATGGGCAGGATTTCATGGTCGTTCGTGCCCCGCTTGACCACCATGTTGACCTTGATCGGCCCCAACCCCGCCTCGCGGGCTGCGTCGATACCGCGAAGCACATCGGCCACCGGGAAATCGACATCGTTCATGCGGCGGAAGACCGCATCGTCAAGACCGTCCAGGCTGACCGTCACCCGGTGCAGTCCAGCCGCCTTGAGCGACCTGGCTTTGCGTTCCAGCAGGGATCCGTTGGTGGTGAGCGTCAGGTCCAGCGGCTTGCCCTCTGTGGTGCGCAAGGCCGCCAACTGCTCGATCAGCACCTCAATGTTCTTGCGCAGCAAGGGTTCACCGCCGGTCAGGCGGATTTTCTGGACGCCATGTCCGATGAACAACCGGGCGACCCGGGTGATCTCTTCAAAGGTGAGCAACGCACTGTGCGGCAGGTAGGGATAGTCCTTGTCGAAGACTTCCTTGGGCATGCAGTAGCTGCAGCGAAAGTTGCAGCGATCCGTCACACTGATCCGGAGATCGCGCAGCGGGCGACCCAGCGCATCACCCAGGAGACCGGTGGCGGGGATCGGCATGGCCGGGATTTGAACGGGCAAGGCGGCAATGCGCTGGTCGACCAGGGGGATGACGCGTTCAGACATGCCCCGATTATCGTGGACCGAAGGCCGTGGTGACGATTTTTCCTCAGACGGGCTCAGGCCATCGGCTGCCGCGTGTGTCAGCCGGCACCCACACGCTGATACTGGCTGGCGTTGTCTCGGAGCCAGTCTTCGGACGCTGTGCTTTGCTGCTGGGAAGGATGAAAGTCGCGGCGGAAATAGGCCCGCCAAGCCACCCAGCTCTCCCTAAACAGGCCCCCGCGCGCCATCAGATGGCGCCAGCCGCTGCGCCACGTCGACAGGCGCCACAGCGTTCCGTCGCGCCGCAGGTTGTGGATGGTCTGCCGCAAGGCATCGGTGAGGAAGATCAGGGTCACCCGTCGCATCCACCGGACCCGCCATTCATGACTGCCTCCCAGCGCCTGGTACAGGTCGAACGCCGTGCTCTTGTGCTCGGCCTCTTCCGCGCTGTGCCAGAGCCACAGGGACTTCAGGCGGGGTTCGGCTCCGTCAAGAACCTGTTGATGGGTCAGCATCCATTCGGCAAACAAGGCAGTGAAGTGCTCATTGGCGGCGGTGATGGCCAGTCCGTGTCGCGCGTCGGCGTTGGCCATGAGTGCCAGCCTTGCCTTGGCCCTGGGTTCCCATGTGTTCTCCAGACCGTGTGCCGCGATTCTCGCGTTGAACAGGCCGTGAATGCGCCGGTGGGTGGCTTCCTGACCAATGAACCCTTGCACCTCGTTCGCAAATCTTTCCTGTCGGTCCGCGGGCAGTGCTTTCAGCCCTTGCCGGACCGAATCGATGAAGAACTGTTCTCCCACCGGAAAGCTCATGGACAGGGCATTGAACCAGGCGGTCAGAAACGGATCGCCACCACACCAATGACGCTGCACCGGGGCATCCAGGTCAACCAAGAGGCGTCGGACGGGCAGGTGGGTCATGGCGTGGGCTTCATCGATGGGTACCAGGTAGTACCGGGTGGAGTGTAAGCTCGCTGCATGGGATGTCAACACAGATATTCCCTAGCCCCGGGCACTGGACTGTCAGCTCTACTGTCAGCCTCAGCCCGTACCATTTGCCCATGAGTGCCATCGAGTCCACCGTTACCGAACCCGTTGCGGGCGAGCACCGCAACCGCCTTCTCCAGGCCATGGCCGTCATGGCGGCCAGCAAAGGCCTGGCGGCCACCACCATTGCCGATATCGTCCGAGAAGCAGGTGTGTCCAAACGGACGTTCTACGAACATTTTTCCAGTAAGGAAGCGTGCTTCCTCAGCCTCTATCGACAACTGGCTGCCGCAGCGCTTCGCACGCTTCGGGACGCACTCTCGGGCGAAAAACCCTGGCAGAGCCAGATCGAGATGGCGCTGCATGCCTATTTCACCCACTTGTCCAGCGGTCCGGGCCTGATGAAAGCCTTGTTTGTAGAGGTGCACCATCTGGGTCCCGAGGGAATGGCGGTCCGGCGGGAGGTGATGAGGAACTTCGCCAATTTCATGCTGGAAGTGGTGAACGGATCGCATCCGCAGGAAACGGCTGACAAGGAGCCCCTGGTGTTGACGCCCACCATGGCCATGGCCGCCGTCGGGGGTATAAACGAACTCGTGATCGAGATGATCGAGCAAGGGCGCGCCGAGTCGGTGAATGCCCTGACACCGGCTGCCGCCGAAATGGTCCGGGTGCTGGCGCACGCCGATATCGCTGACCTCTGACACACTGCCGCGGCGACACAAAAAAAAGCCCGCCGAGGCGGGCTTCCGATGGCCGCTAGCGCCTCAAGCCGCCATTGGCAGGAGAGGCACGATCAGCAGTGCCACGATGTTGATGATCTTGATGAGCGGGTTCACGGCCGGGCCCGCTGTGTCCTTGTACGGGTCGCCCACGGTGTCACCGGTGACGGCCGCCTTGTGGGCCTCGCTGCCCTTGCCGCCATGATGGCCGTCTTCAATGTACTTCTTGGCGTTGTCCCAGGCACCGCCGCCGGTGCACATCGAAATCGCCACAAACAAGCCCGTGACGATCGTGCCCATGAGCAGCCCGCCCAGGGCTTTCGGACCCAGGAACACGCCCACAAGGATCGGCACCACCACCGGCAGCAGGCTGGGCACGATCATTTCCTTGATGGCCGCGCCGGTCAGCATGCCCACGGCCTTGCCGTATTCGGGCTTGGCTGTGCCTTCCATGATGCCGGGGATCTCCTTGAACTGGCGGCGCACTTCGACCACCACCGCACCGGCCGCACGACCCACGGCTTCCATGGCCATGGCGCCGAACAGGTAAGGGATCAGACCGCCGATGAACAGGCCGATGATGACCATCGGGTCGCTCAGATCAAAGCTGACCTTCTGGCCATAGGTTTCCAGCTTGTGGGTGTAGTCAGAAAACAGCACCCGTGAGGCGCGGCCGGCCGAGCCGATGGCATAACCCTTGGTGACCGCCTTGGTGGTGTTGCCCACGGCATCCAGAGGGTCGGTGATGTCTCGCACGGCGCTGGGCAACTCCGCCATCTCAGCAATGCCGCCGGCGTTGTCTGTGATGGGGCCATAGGCGTCCAGGGCCACGACGATGCCGGCCATGCTCAGCATGGACATGGCGGCCACGGCGATGCCGTACAGGCCGGCCAGGGTGTAGGCCGCGATGATGGCCACGCAGACGAACAGCACCGGCCAAGCGGTCGAGCGCATGGACACGCCCAGACCCGCGATGATGTTGGTGCCGTGACCGGTGGTGGACGCCTGCGCAATGTGCTTGACCGGGCTGTATTGCGTACCGGTGTAGAACTCCGTGATCCAGACCAGGGCTGCGGTCAGCACCAGGCCGACCACGGTGGCGCCGAACAGGCGCATCTGGCTGCCGCTGGCGGCAATCGCGTTATCCGGGATGATCCACGCGGTCACGAACCAGAAGGCGATCAGCGAGAGGACGCCGGCAATCGCCAGACCTTTGTAAAGAGCCGGCATCACGTTCTTCATGCCCGGACTGGCTTTGACGAAGAAGCAGCCGATGATCGAGGCGATGATGGAGACGCCGCCAAGTGCCAATGGGTACATCACCGCGCTCATGGGGGCTGCGGCCACCATCAAGGCGCCCAGCACCATCGTGGCGATCAGCGTCACCGCGTAGGTTTCAAAGAGGTCGGCCGCCATGCCGGCACAGTCGCCGACGTTGTCGCCCACGTTGTCAGCAATCACGGCGGGG
>JAJPEW010000285.1 GCA_021166755.1 Hydrogenophaga sp.
ATCTCGTCCAGGGCGCCGAAGGGCTCATCCATCAGCAGCAGGTCGGGCTGGGTGACCAGCCCCCGGGCAATCGAGACCCGCATCTGCATGCCCCCGGACAGGGCACGGGGCAGGGCACGAGCAAAGCCCGACAGGCCCACCAGTGCCAGGGCCTCGGCCACCTGGGCGTCGGCGGTGCTCCGGGGCACGCCGGCCAGGTCCAGCGGCAAGCGCACATTGGCCTGCACGCTGGCCCAGGGCATCAGGGTGGGAGACTGGAAAACGAACGACATGCGCTTGCCGGCGCGGGCGAGGTCGGCGACCGGTTTGCGCCACAGCAGCAGCCGTCCATCGCTGGGTTCCAGCAGCCCCGCCACCATCTTGAGCAAGGTACTTTTTCCACAGCCGGACGGCCCGAGCAGCGTGACGAACTCGCCTTCCCGGATCTGCAGATCCACCGGCAGCAGCGCCTGGGTGCCGTCGGGGTAGGTTTTCTCGGCCGACAGGATGTCAATGGCGGCCGGCGGGTCGGCTGACCAGGCGGGATCAGAGGGACTCATGGTGCGACTCCTGGGCGGGTGGAAGCAGGTGCGGGCAGGCAGGGCCTGCCCGCGAGGACCTCAGGGGAGCACCTTGAGGGTCTGGATGAAATCGAGCTTGTAGGCGTCTTCCAGCTTGACCTTGGCCGGGTCGATCAGTTTGGCCGACACCAGAAAGTCGTAGCTGGCCTTGGCCCGTTGCGGCGTGATGATGCCGATGCCCGCCTTGACCGCGTCACCGCCCGTGACCATGGACAGTTCCTTGAGCTTGGACACGCTGTAGGCCAGCTGCTCGTCGGTCATGTTCGGGTTGTCCTTCTTGATCAGGGCGTTGGCAGGCGCCGGATCGGCCAGATAGCTTTTCCAGCCTTCCATGGAGGCGCGCACAAAGTTTTCCACCACCGCGGAACGGTCCTTCACCGTCTTGTCCAGGCAGGAAATCGTGGTGGCGTAGGCAGGGAAGCCAAAGTCGCTGAACATCAGGGTGTTGGCCTTGACACCCGCCTTCTGGATGGCGAACGGCTCCGAGGTCAGATACCCCTGCTGGGCCACGTTCTTGTCGGCCACAAAGGGCTGGATGTTGAAGGTGTACGGACGGGTCTGGGCATCCGTGAATCCGAACTTGGCCTTGAGCCAGGGCCAGTAGCCACGGTGGGCCGACGACGCAATCAGGATGGTCTTGCCCTTGAGGTCTTCGAACGACTTCACATCTTCATGGGCAATCAGCACCTGCGGATCCTTCTGGAACACCGCGGCCATGGTCACCACAGGCACACCGCCCTCACGCACCTGCACCATCTGCAAGTCGCTGGAGCCCATGACACAGTCGGCCTGGCCGGCGGCCATCAGCTGCACCACGTTGACCTGGGGGCCTCCCATGCGGATGCTGACGTCCAGTCCGTACTTCTTGTACAGCCCGGTGGCGACCGCCTGGTAGAACCCTCCGTGTTCTGCCTGTGCATACCAGTTGGTCATGTAGGTGAACTTTTCCTGGGCATGACCGGCTGAAACAGCGGCCAGACCCAGCAGGCTGGTGGCCAGGGTGCGCAGCAGGCGGGATGGGCGGTATGTGGTGTCGCTCATGGCATTCTCCGGTGGGTAGGACAAAGGAAACGGACAGTGACGGTGACAGGAACTAGATAGCGCTTGCTTGGACATGGCCGCCATGGTGAGAGCGGCCCCAGGTAGCTTCGGGACGTGTCAACCATTGCAGCGCGTGCAGCTCGGTGATGGCCTGCGCCCAGCTGTGGGCCAGGGAGTTCAGAATGGCCTGCCCGTGCACGGGCGTGGCTGGCAAGGGGTCGCCGATCACGCCGCTCGGCCCGAAGTCCCGCGCGCTCCAGGCGCAGGCCGGACGGCCGTCGGGCGACAGCAAGGCCGAGGGGAACACCGGTGGGTAGTTGGCCACGGCGCGGTCCATGCGGACGGTCTCGGGGGCCAGCGCCAGCATCAGTGCGGTCTCGGCATGGCCTGCGTGCATCGCCAGCTTTTTCTCCTGGTCGGACAGAAACCGGCCTGCCGCGTGGGGCACGCGCCAGGTGAAGCTGGGCACCACGATGAAGTCGCCGTGCCGCAGTCGCAACTCGCGGGCCGCCATCTCCATCACCTGGGGCTGCCCGCCGTGGCCGTTGACGATGAGCAGCTTGCGAAAGCCGGCCCGGTACACCGATTCGCCCACTTCGTTCATCGTGGCCAGCAGGGTCTCGCCACTGAGCGTGACCGTCCCGGGGAAATGCAGGTGCTCCTCGGACTTGCCGTAGGTGATGGGCGCCATGGCATACGCTGGCACCTCGTCCGGCAGGCGCTGCAGGGCGTGACCGATCACGCCCGCGGCGATCACCGTGTCCACGGCACACGGCAGGTGCGGGCCGTGTTGTTCGGTGGCCCCTGTGGGCAGGACGATCACCGTGTTGGCCTTGTCGGGCAGATCGGCGATCTCGGTCCAGCTCAGGTAGGGCAGGTAGCGTTTGGGCGGGTTGTAGCCGTGCAGCATGGCGGGTCCTGTTGGTGAAGTTCAGCGAAGCGGCACCCAGGCGGTGGCTTCCACCTCGATGAGGATGTCGTCGGTGGGCAGCATCGCGCTGACCTCCACCACGGTGGAGACCGGTGGCTCGCCCGGGAAGAAGTGCTTGCGCACGCGGCTGTAGTGCGGGAAGTGGTCCAGGCAGCGGAAGTACTGCACCAGCTTGAACACGTCGCTCATCTGGCCACCGGCCGCTTCCACGGTCTGGCGGATGCGGTCGAGCACATACCAGCTCTGGGCCAGGATCGGTCCTTCCTTGACGTCGGTCGAGAACTCGCCGGTCCGGCCGAGCAGCGTTGCCGCTTCGGGTGCTATGTCTTCATAGCCGCGCACGATGCGCGCGGCCGCGGGGTCGACAGCGATCACGCCCGACAGGAAGATGAAGTCGCCCGCCCGGCGCCAGGCGGCGTATCGGGCCAGGGGCTGCGCGATGGTGGACGGCTGGTTCATGGGCGTCATGGCGCCATGGCGCCGGATGGCTGGTACCAGGGTGCGGGCGGGCTGCCGTGGCACAGGCGCCCGCGGCGCAGGACCACGCGCTGCTGGGTTCTGGACGGAAAGCCCCAGTGGTCTGCGTCGACAAAAATCACCAGGTCGGCGGGTTCACCGGGTGCGAGGGGCGGACTGGGTGCCCGGTCCAGCCAGTCGGCGCGGCAGAGCGAGTCGGTCCACCGATCGAAGGCCTGTGTCAGCTGGGCGGCCGGCAGGCCGATGGTCATGGCTTCCAGCGGGTCGTAGCTGCCCATGGGGCAGAACGGGTCCTGCACGTTGTCGCTGGCCATGAGCACCGGGATGCCTCGGCTGCGCGCCTCCTTGACCAGGGTGATGCCCCGTGTGCGTGGCGTTCGCGCCGTCTGGGCGTCCTGCAGCAGCAGGTTGGTCACTGGCAAGGTGACCAGGGTGATTGGTGCCTGGGCGACAGCATCCAGGGTGGCTTGTGCCGTGCGTTCGTCCTGCACCGACAGGGCGCAGGTGTGGCCGCAGACGATGCGGCCGGCAAAGCCCATCTCCTGTGCCAGTCGGGCGGTGGTCAACAGCCCCTGTGCCTCCACCTGCAGTTCTTCGTCCACATGCAGATCCACGTCGAGGCCATGTTGCGCCGCCGCCTCCAGCAGGTGACGCAGCGCGCCGGGGTTCCAGTGGGTGGAGTGCACGAAGCCACCCAGCAGGGTATCCGGCCCCGAGCGGGCCACGGTCCGCGCCAGCTCGTGTGCTGCGTGGCGATCGGCAAACAGCGGCAGCGGTATCAGGCTCACCCGCTCCAGGCGCATGCGCCCCCGCCACGCCTCGGCCAGGTCCCGCAGAACCTGCCAGGCCACCGGCACCTGGTCGGGCTCCCACCAGTCACAGTGGGTACGCAGCCGCGTCACGCCGGATCGGTAGCTCCACTCCATTGCCCGGGAGGCGCGTTGGTGGATGTCGTTGGGCGTCCATTGCGTGCGATCGACCATCATGGCCTCGATCGCCCCCAGCAGCCCTGGTGTCACGTTCCGCATTCGGGGCAGCGTGAAGGTCTTGTCGATGTGGGTGTGGGCGTCAACCAACCCGGGCAGGGCGAGGGCGCCCTGAACATCCCAGCATCGGCCCATGTCTGGTGCCCCGGATGGCGATCCGTGGGGTTGCAACCGCACGACCTGCCCCTCGGAGTCGATGAGCAGGTCAGCCCAGGCCGGGCCGCTATCCGTTTGTGGCCAGTGCACTGGCAGCAGCCACTGCGGCAGCCGAAGCCCGCGCAGCATCCGAACCGGGTCGGGGTTGGTGCTCATCATGGGCCTCAGGCGAGTCGGGCCATCGCCAGTCCGACGCGGTCCTTGAAGGTCTGCAGTCGGTCGGGTGTGGCCACGTTCATGTGGTAGCAGGCGTGGTAGTCGGTGCGGGCGCTGCCGCCGGTGAGCAGGCGCAGGTAGCGTGTGATGGCCTTGCGCGGCGGATCACCCATCAGCATGGCGGTCCAGCGCGGGCGGCCATAGGTGACCACCGCGGTGATGCGCCGTATGTGGGTGAGTGATGGCCGAACCCGCTGCGGGTTGCTGATGTCGAAAGCCACGCCCGGCATCAGCACCCGGTCGAAAAAGCCCTTGAGCATGGCGGGCATGCCAAAGCACCAGGTGGGAAAGCAGAACACCAGGGCTTCGGCCCAGCGCAGGCGGTCCACATAGCCCTGGACCGGGGCCTGGTTGGTAGGCACCTCGTGGTAACCCAGGCGCTCCTCCTTCGACATCACCGGGTTGAAGCCCTCGGCATACAGGTCGCAGTCGTCCACCTCGTGTCCGGCCTGACGCAGTCCGTCCAGCACCTGCCGGTGCAGCGCCGCGTTGTAGCTGGTGTCCACCGGGTGGCAATAGATGACGAGCACACGCATCAACAGCTCCTTGCTAAGGGTTCGTGGAGCCACCGGAATCCGTTGGCTCCAAATTTGACCAATCGATCAAATTTATGGTGAAGTCAGAGCAAGGGGTGTGCCAGCCTCAGGAGCGGGCGGATCCGGGTGTGTGTGCCCCTGATCGGCTGCGGGGCGATTCAGTCTGGTGCAAGCCCGCAGCCGAGCAGCACGAAGGTGGTGAGTTCGCGCGCTATCGGTGCGCGGTCGATGGGCGCCTCGGGCCCCACGCCGAGCATCACCCGCACCTGTACCGCGTAGTCCGCGTAGTGTTGCGTCATGCCCCAGATGTGCATCAGCAGCAGGCGCGCATCCATGGGACGCAATCGCCCCTGCGCAATCCACCGTTCGATCACCTGCACCTTCTGTTGCGTGGACCGCCGGGCCACCGGCCAGTACTTGCCCAGGTGTTTGCCACCCGAGAGCAATTCCGAGGTGAACACGCGCGAGAGCCCCGGGTGGTCGATGGCGTAATCGAGTTTGCGCTGCACGTAGGAGGACAGCACTTCCCGCGGGTCATCGCACGCAGCATCAAACCGGAAGGCCTGCGACCAGCCCTGCAGCACCGACGACAGCAGCTCTTCATACAGGGCCTGCTTGCCTTCGATGTAATAGTGCAATTGCGGCTTGGTCAGCCCAGCCCGCTCGGCAATGCGCTGGGTGGAAGCCCCTTCATAGCCGTGCAGACCGAACTCCGTGATGGCCGCCGCCCGGATGTCGGCCATCATCTGTGGACGCCCGCGGCGCGAGCGTGTGGCGGGCGGGCTGGCTGCGGTGCGGGTCATGATCGGAGGACGCGTCGATGTTGACGGCCCGATTCTAGAAGCACCCTTTCGCAGGACAGGGGGTCAGCGTTGCCAGAAGCCTTCGTGCTCTCGGCTGGACTCTTCGATCAGGGCCGGACCGATGCAATTGATCGGGTGCGGTGAGGCGGCGAACACATCCCGGCAGGAGAGTTCGGCATCGCGCTGCTCGGGGCGTTCACCCCGGAACGCCCGCAGGCGCTGGGCATCGATACCGAAGACCACGCGACCGATGTTGCTCCAGAAGATGGCACCCGCACACATCACACACGGCTCGGCCGACGAGTACAGGGTGGCCGACGCCAGGGCTTCTCTGCTGTACCTGGGGCTGACCGCGCGGATGGCATTCACCTCGGCATGGGCGGTGCAGTCACCGGTTTCGACATTGCTGTTCCAGACCTCGGCCAGCACCGCGCCATCGGTAGCGACGATCACGGCCCCGAAAGGACGGTTGCCACGCGAGCGGGCCACGCGGGACATGGCGATGGCATGGCGCAGGTAGCGACCGTCGCGTTCGCTTAAAGGAGATTCGGTGGGCAGCTCGGCGCTCATGTTGACGTCTGTTCAAGGTGCAGGATGGGTGCGCTCACGCCAGCGGGCAAGGCATCGCAGCTGAGCCGGAAAACATGGCCCTCGGGGTCGCCGAGCACGGCCTGCCACTGGCCGTAGTAGGTGGCGTACGGGGCCTTGATCACGCGGCCGCCCAGTTCGCTCGCGCGGCCTGCGCCTTTCGTCACGGCGTCGGGAGTGTCAAGCATGAAGGTGGGGTAGCCGGTCACGGCCTGGTGGCTGGTGGGCTCAGTGATCCTGTCCTCCAGCTGAAGCAGGCGGTAGGCGGCAGGGGCATGGAAGCCGAACTGAAAGCCGGGCATTTCGATGCCGCGGTAGATGGGTGAGCGCAGGTGCAGCGCCTCGCCAACGCCCAGCAGGTGACTGTAGAAGCGCAACTGCGCCTCGATGTCCCTGCAGAACAGGTTGTGATAGAGCTTCATGGCGTTTCCTGTGCGTCGGTCAGCCGTACGTGCGCAGGTACATCTCGCGCAGATGTTCGCCGGCCGTGCAGGGTTTGAGAAGGGGCGTCTCGCCCGGGGCCAGCGTGCCGGGCACGGGTTCGATGCGCGCCAGGTAGTCGGGTTCGTAGAAGAACGGTATGGAATAGCGCGCACGGCCGGCAGAGTGCAGGTTGCGCACGCGGTGGGGGTTGGATCGGTAGAGCCCGTTGGTCCAGCGCGGGATCATGTCGCCGAGATTCACCACGAAGCTGCCGGGCAGCGGAGCCGCCTCGACCCACCGACCGTCGGGCATCTGCACTTCCAGACCACCGCAGTCGTCCTGCGCCAGCACCGTCAGCGCGCCCCAGTCGGTGTGCGCGCCGGCCCCGAAGGTGCGCTCATCGGCGTCGTCCGGATGGGCGGGATAGCGGATCATCCTCAGCGTGACCATCGGGCTGTGGCTGCTCGCGTCAAAGAAGTCCTCGGGGAGCCTCAGTGACAAGGCCATGAGCTGCATCAGGCGCCGGCACAAGCCGAGCATGGCCTGGATGTAGGCTTCGCAGCGCTCGGGGGCGTCGGGCAGCTCGACGGGCCATTGGTTGGGCCCGTAGGTCTGATAGCCCGCCAGCACGTAGGGATGGTCGGGCGCATAGTGCATGCCGCAGTAGAAGCTCTCTTTGAGGTCCGGTCGCGCCGTTGCATCCAGCGTCTGCTCGCCCAGGCGCTCGAATCCCCTCATGATGGGTGACCGCCGAATGGACAGGGCATCCTTGACCTGGTCGGGAAGATCCATCAGCGCCCGCGCCAGATCGAACTGGCCTTGCACCATTTCAGCGGGGATGCCATGACCGGTCACATAGAAGAAGCCCGATGCCAGGGCGGCGTCCCGCAGTTGTCCTGCGGCGGTGGTGGCCCCAGCTGAGCCGGGGGTCCTTGCGTCGGACAGATCGATCACCGGAATGCTCATGGCTCGTCCGTCAGGCTTTGAGTCGCCGCTTCTCGGGCGACGGCAGGAACCGGTCGGTCCAGATGTCGGCCACGGTCAGCTTGCTGTCCAGGCCGAACGCACCGATGGTTTCCTCCAGGGTGGCTTGCAGGCGTTCCGGGGTTGCGGCTCCCCAACCATGCTGACGGGTGCCGCTGGTCTTCATGGTTCCATCCACGATGAGTTGCAGGCGCTCGTACTCCAGCGTCTCGTTGGCCAGAGGCTCCCGCGCCTTGATGGCGGCGGCACCGGCTCTGGGGTCGGCGATGGCCTCGATCCAGCCGCGCGTACTGGCCAGCACGAAGGCGGCCACAGCCTCTGGGGTCTGTTGCATGGCTTTCGGGTTGGCCACGATGCCGTTTCCGTAGGATTTCAGGCCCAGATCGGCGTACTTGAAGACCCGCAGCAACTCCGGCCCCATGCCTCGCGCCTTGAGGTTGAGCAGGCCGGTGAAGAAGAAGTAGGCAGCCCCGTCAAAGTCACCTTTGGCAAACCGGGTGTCACCGATGTCGGGCGCGACGTTTTCCCACTTCACGGTGCTGGGGTCGAATCCCTGGGCCTTCGCGAAGGCAGGGAACAGTTTGCGCGAGGCGTTGAAGGGTTGTCCCAGCAGGGACTTGCCAGCCAGGTCCGCGGGCTTCTGGATCGGACCATCCCGCCGGACGATCACCGAGTTCGGATTCAGGTCGTACTGGATGGCCACCGCTTGCAGCCGGGCATCGGCGCTCTTGGTGTTGAATTCGATCATGGTACCCAGGTCGGCCGAAGCGGCGTCGTACGCGCCACCTGCCACCAGACTGATGGCGGCCGCTGAACCGTTGCCGGTGTCGATGGTCACATCCAGACCTGCCTCGCGGTAGTAGCCTCGCTGCAGCGCGAGCAGGTACCCGGCACCGGAGGCCTCAACCTTCCAGCCCAGGTTGAACTTGAACTTCTGAAGACCTCCCTGGGCCCGCACCAGGGGTGCGGCGCAAAGCAGGGAGGCGGCGCCAGCGGCGGCAACAAGGGAACGACGCTTCATGATCAGTGCTCCGAAATGACAGGCGCAAGGACGGCTGCTGCGAAACCGATGTCGGTCGGTCACGCAAGGCCACAGGCTTGGTTTCAGAGCAATTTCCCACCAGCGGCTGCCGGCTGAACGCTTCTACTCTTGACTGAGCGGGCAGCAGGAAGCGTGCCAGTGTCAGGTGATGGCAGCGCGCATCACCGGATAAAGACCTGCCCCAATGTGGACGCGGATCGGTGCTCAGCCATTCCAAGGTGGCGCAGGTCGCACCATCACGGTGTGCCCAAAGATGCCGCGGCAGGCGCGTGGCCAGCTTGCCTGGCTGGTGCAGATATTGCTAAATCCGGCATGAGAGTAGAAGCGTTCAGCCGGCAGCCGCTGGTGGGAAATTGCTCTTGAAATGTTCAACACACTTTCAGGAGTCCTTTCATGACCACTGCCTCGCCCTACGTCCTCGAGGAACTGCGCAAGGAAGCCCGGATGGGCGCTGCCGGTTCGGAAACCACCGCCCGCCCGGTGCCTGTCATCGACCTGAGCGATTTCGACGCACGCCGGGACGAGATCACCGAGCAGCTCTGGCGCGCCGCCACCGAGGTCGGCTTCTTCCAGCTCAGTCACCACGGCATCCCGCTGGCGCAGGTTCGCGAGGCTTTCGCCATGAGCGAGCGCTTCTTCGCCCTGCCACGAGAGACCAAGGCACAGTGGCCGATTGCTCGCAACGCGGGCTGGGAGAGCCTGTCGCAGGTGCGCCCATCAACCGGCGTGCCCGACCAGAAGGAGAGTTACCAGATGACGCGTCCGCGCATGGCGGGCCTGTACCCGAGCGAGGCCGAGCTGCCCGGCTTCAAGGCGGCCATGCAGGCGTTTGA
>JAJPEW010000017.1 GCA_021166755.1 Hydrogenophaga sp.
GGCGTAGACCTTCTGCGGATCGTGGCCACCGCGGCGCAGGGCCCAGATGTCGTCGTCGCTCATGTGCGAGACCAGTTCCAGCGCCTTGGGATCGCGGCCGAAGAAGTGCTTGCGCACGTAGGCACCGTCGTTGGCCTTGAACGCCTGGTAATCGCCGTCCAGCGTCTCCATCATGATCTTGCGCAGCGCGCCGTCCTTGTCGCGCGCCAGCAGCGGGTCCCAGTTGGAGCCCCACAGCAGCTTGATCACGTTCCAGCCGGAGCCGCGGAACTCGCCTTCGAGCTCCTGGATGATCTTGCCGTTGCCGCGGACCGGGCCGTCCAGGCGCTGCAGGTTGCAGTTCACCACGAAGATCAGGTTGTCCAGGTTCTCGCGCGCGGCCAGGCTGATGGCGCCCAGCGACTCGACCTCGTCCATTTCACCGTCGCCGCAGAACACCCAGACCTTGCGGTTCTCGGTGTTGGCGATGCCGCGGGCGTGCAGGTACTTCAGGAAGCGCGCCTGGTAAATGGCCATCAGCGGACCCAGGCCCATCGAGACGGTCGGGAACTGCCAGAACTCAGGCATCAGCTTGGGGTGCGGGTAGCTCGACAGGCCCTTGCCGTCCACTTCCTGGCGGAAATGCAGCAGTTGCTCTTCGGTCAGGCGGCCTTCGAGGTAGGCACGGGCGTACACGCCGGGCGACACGTGGCCCTGGATGTACAGGCAGTCGCCGCCATGGTTCTCGGACTCGGCGTGCCAGAAGTGGTTGAAGCCGGCACCGAACATGTGGGCCAGCGAAGCGAAGGAACCGATGTGACCACCCAGATCACCACCATCTTCCGGGTTGTGGCGGTTGGCCTTGACCACCATGGCCATGGCGTTCCAGCGCATGTAGGCGCGCAGGCGCTCTTCGATCTCGATGTTGCCGGGGCAGCGGGCCTCTTCGGTTGGCTCGATGGTGTTCACATAGCCGGTGTTGGCCGAGAACGGCATGTCGATGCTGTTCTGGCGGGCTTCCTCGAGCAGCTGCTCCAGCAGGAAGTGAGCGCGCTCGGGGCCCTCTTTTTCAATGACGGCGGCCAGCGCCTCCATCCATTCGCGGGTTTCCTGGGCGTCGATGTCACCCTGGGGCTGGGGGGGGATCGCTGACATGTGCTGTCTCCTGTTCGTGGAAGACCGGCCCGATGGCCGGAGGATTGTCTGCCGGAATTCTCACACAATCCGATTGTGTTTTCAACATATGCTTATTGATTTTATATAGTGATATTTAAACCGGGATTGCACACCACCTCCTCACGTAGACTTCAGTTCAATGAACGCCGAGCGTCCCCCCTCAACTACCTTGGTCCAAAACGCGGAGAGCCGGCACTGGTGGAAACGCTGGTGGCGCCGGCTGCCACCTGCACGTCAGGATCGCTTTGCCACCCTGGCTCCCCTCCTGGCCGTCCTGCTGTTTCTGCTGGCCATCGCCGTGGCGATCACCTATCTGCGGCTGGAGGAGCTCGACCGGGAACAGGAAGCGGTGACCCGGGATGTCGAATACGCCCAGCAGCGCCTCAGGCTGCGCCTGCTGGAGAGACAGGAGCAGCTGATGCGGGTTGCCCGGGAGATCTCGGACAGAGCCATCGAGGCATCCGAGTTCGAGTTCCAGGCCGACGCGCTCGTGAGCCAGTTCCCCGAACTGCAGGCCATTTCCTGGATTGACGCCCGTCGCAACGTGATCGCGGTACACGCTTCACCCAGCGCCCCGGCGCGAATGCAGCGGCTGCCCGGCTCGACGCTGACCGTCAGCGAGACCGATGGCTCCTTTGAACTGGCGCGTGATCTCAGCCAGCCGGTCTACTCCCGACCATTGGCCGAAGACGGGGCCATTCCATCGCTCATCGTCCAGGTTCCACTGACCGCACAGGGCCGTTTTGCAGGGACGGTCATGGGTGAGTACTCCATCGACGGGCTCCTGCGCTTTGGCATCCCACCGGAAGTCATGGCCCGATATGCCGTGGCCTTGATGGATGATCGTGATCGGGTGCTGGCCGGCAGCCTGCAGTCGCCCAACTCCGTGCTGCGGCTGCTGCCCTGGTCCGATCAGCCGCTTGAACATGCCGTCCCTGTATCACCGGTGGGCAACGGACTCATCCTCAAGGCTCAGGGCTACCGCACGTCCAAGGACATTGTCGGGACCGGGTTTTTCTGGGTGGTGGGTGCCCTGAGCGCGTTGACGGTCTGGATGCTGCTGGGCACCTGGCGACACACCCGACGCCGTGTCCAGGCACAACAGGCCCTGGTGGCCGAGACCAACTTCCGCCGCGCCATGGAGAACTCCATGCTGACCGGCATGCGCGCGCTGGACATGCAGGGTCGGATCACCTATGTCAACCCGGCGTTCTGCTCGATGACCGGCTGGACCGAGGCGGAACTGGTCGGCCGTACTGCCCCGTTCCCCTACTGGCCGGACGAGGACCAGGAGTTGCTGACCGCCAGGCTGGAAGATGAGCTCAACGGTCGATCGACCCCCGGTGGCTTTGAGGTCCGCGTCAAGCGGCGCGATGGCAGCATCTTCGACGCCCGGATGTACGTCTCGCCCCTGGTGGACCCCAATGGCCAACAGACGGGCTGGATGACCTCCATGACGGACATCACCGAACCCAAGCGGATCCGCGAGGAGCTCTCGGCCTCCTACGAGCGGTTTACCACCGTGCTGGAGTCCCTGGATTCCGCCGTTTCCGTGGCGCCGCTGGGCAGTGACGAAATGCTGTTCGCCAACAAGATGTACCGACTGTGGTTCGGCACCCGCGGACAAGGCCACCGCGAACTGGTGGAACTGGCGGGCAACCAACCCGGTCCGGCGGCCGACGATGGCGATGCCGTGGATGCCTTTGCCGGCATGCCGACCGACAGCCTGACCGACGCCGGCTCAGAGAACGCCGAGGTGTTCGTGCCTGAACTCGGACGCTGGCTGGAGGTTCGCACGCGTTACCTCACCTGGGTGGACGGACGTCTGGCACAGATGGTGATCGCCAGCGACATCACGGTTCGGCGAAACGCCGAAGAACAGGCCGCCCGCCAGACCGAACGCGCACAAACCGCCAGCCGCCTGATCACCATGGGCGAAATGGCCTCCAGCGTCGCCCACGAACTCAACCAGCCGCTGACCGCCATCAGCAACTACTGCAACGGCATGATCTCGCGGGTGCAGGAAAGCCGCATCAGCCAGGAGGATCTGCTCATGGCGCTGGACAAGACGGCCCGGCAAGCCCAGCGTGCGGGGCAGATCATCCAGCGCATCAAGGCCTTCGTCAAACGCAGCGAGCCCAATCCCAGCCTGTCTGATGTCGCCGTCATGGTGAGCAACGCCATCGAACTGGCCGACATCGAGCTGCGACGCCAGCAGGTGCGCCTGACGCCGTACGTGGCGGCGCGCCTGCCGCCGCTCATGGTCGATCCGATCCTGATCGAGCAGGTGCTGATCAACCTGCTCAAGAACGCGGGCGAAGCCATCATCCAGGCCGGACGACCGACGGGCTACCGCACGGTGGAACTGCGTGTGGCGCCTGCCCGTGAGGAAGAGCAGGATGTGGTCCTCTTCTCGGTGCGCGACTCCGGCAAAGGCGTTCCGCCGGAGATGATCGAGCGCATCTACGAAGCGTTCTACAGCACCAAGAGCGAAGGCATGGGCATCGGACTCAAACTCTGTCGCAGCATTGTCGAGTCCCACCACGGTCGGATCCGCGTGGAGAACCTCTACAATGGGGACGAGGTGGTCGGATGCTGCTTCAGTTTCTGGATTCCCGTGAACTCCAGACTCCGGCCGGAAGCGGGTGAAACGGCCCCCGAGCCAGCGCGCCCTTCGGACACAGAAAGAGCGAGATGAGTTTGATTCCCAAAAAAGGCACCGTCTATGTGGTTGACGACGACGAGGCCGTCCGTGACTCCCTCCAGTGGCTACTTGAAGGCAAGGACTACCGGGTTCGCTGTTTCGAGTCGGCCGAGGCCTTCCTCAGTCGCTACGACGCCCGCGAAGTGGCCTGCCTGATTGCCGACATCCGCATGGGTGGCATGACTGGCATGGAATTGCAGGAGCGCCTGCTGGAGCGGCAATCTCCTCTGCCCATCGTCTTCATTACTGGACACGGCGACGTGCCCATGGCCGTCGAGTCCATGAAGAAAGGCGCCCTCGACTTCATCCAGAAGCCCTTCAAGGAAGACCAGTTGCTCGCGCTGGTGGAGCGGATGCTTGAGAAAGCCAAGGATGCCTTTGCCGTTCACCAGCAGGCTGCCAGCCGAGACGCACTGCTGTCGAAGCTGACCGGCCGCGAGGCGCAGGTACTTGAGCGCATCGTCGCCGGCCGCCTGAACAAGCAGATCGCTGATGACCTGGGCATCAGCATCAAGACCGTTGAGGCCCACCGTGCCAACATCATGGAAAAGCTCGGTGCCAACACCGTGGCTGACCTGCTGAAGATTGCCCTGGGGCAGACCACCGCCAAGATCTGATCCCGAACGCCACCATCGACGCCCGCCCAACCGGCGGGCGTTGTGCTTTCAACGAACGACCTGGACCGCTATGACCGCTGCACTCATCGACGGCAACGCCCTCTCCCGCCAGCTTCGCGAAGAAGTCACCCACCGCGCCGCGGCCCTGAGGGCCAGAGGTCACACGCCCGGCCTCGCCGTGATCCTAGTCGGCGACAACCCGGCCAGCCAGGTCTACGTGCGCAACAAGGTCAAGGCCTGCCATGACACCGGCATGCATTCGGTGCTGGAGCAGTACCCGGCCACCATGACAGAGGCCGAACTGCTGTCCAGGGTCGAGGCACTGAACCACGATGACAGTATTCACGGCATTCTGGTGCAACTGCCTCTGCCCGATCACATCGACGCCCAGAAGGTGATCGAGGCCATCTCACCCGAGAAGGATGTCGACGGCTTTCACATCGCCAGCGCCGGCGCTCTGATGACCGGCATGCCCGGATTCTGGCCGTGCACGCCTTATGGCTGCATGAAGATGCTCGAGTCGATCAATTACGACCTGCGTGGCAAGCACGCCGTGGTCATCGGTCGAAGCAACATCGTCGGCAAACCCATGGCGCTGATGCTGCTTCAGAAGAACGCCACCGTGACCATCTGCCACAGCGCCACCCGGGACCTGAAGGCCCAGACGCTGCAGGCCGACGTGATCGTGGCGGCCGTGGGCAAACGCAACGTACTCACGGCCGACATGGTCAAACCGGGAGCAGTCGTCATCGACGTGGGCATGAACCGCAACGACGAAGGCAAACTGTGCGGTGATGTCGATTTCGCGGGGGTCAAGGAGGTGGCAGGCTGGATCACGCCAGTGCCTGGCGGCGTGGGCCCCATGACCATCACCATGCTGATGGTCAACACACTGGAATCGGCGGAGCGCCGGGCTGCTGCCGCTTGATCCTCAGGCTGGCGCGCGGCGGCTCAGACGCCAAAGCACCGCGCCAGCACACAGCCACTGGGCCAGGACCAGCACGCTGCCCAGGCCGTGCCAGAACCGGAGATCGCCACCGCTGGCGCGAGCGGTGACGATCTTCTGGGCCACGCCAAACTCCTGCACCAGCGCCAGCAGCATGCCCAGCAGCACGAAGCCCATGGTGCCCAGGCTGCGCTGCATGCGATCCACATCCCTGCCGGCATTTTCGGCCGTCGCATCAGCTGCACGAAAATGCGCCAGCGCACGTTCCTGCCTGAGCAGCATCAGAAGCCCGATGCCGATCACCAGGCCAGCGTAGCACTGGAACGAAAACAGCTGGGCGGCGACCGGCCCCGCCACCGCAGGACTGCCGAGCTTGGCAAACAGCATGGGGACGGCCATGAAGCTCACCCCCGTGATGCCGCCCCACCAGAGGGCCGCCATGAAGATCGCCAGCCGCTGCATGAAAGTCACTCGTAGCGAACGGCCACGATCTCGTAACGGCGCACACCGCCCGGCGCTTGTACCTCGGCCACATCGCCCTCTTCCTTGCCGATGAGCGCGCGAGCAATCGGGCTGCTGATGTTGATCAGACCCAGCTTGAGATCGGCCTCATCTTCTCCGACGATCTGGTACGTGACGGCATTGCCGGAGTCCTCGTCCTCCAGGTCCACCGTGGCGCCGAAGACCACACGGCCACCCGCATCCACGGCTGCGGGATCGATGACCTGGGCCGCCGAGAGCTTGCCCTCGATTTCGGCGATGCGGCCTTCAATGAAGCCCTGACGCTCCTTGGCCGCGTCGTAGTCCGCGTTCTCGCTGAGATCCCCCTGGGCCCGTGCGTCGGCAATCGCCTGAATCACGCCAGGGCGCTCAACGGTCTTGAGTTTGTGCAGCTCTGCCTTGAGTTGCTCGGCACCGCGCTTGGTGATGGGAAAGGTGGCCATTCGCTGGTCTCCTGAATCTGTTCGCCCTGTGGCATTCGACAAAAAGCAAACCGCCGATCGTTTCCGGTCGGCGGCTTCGTTGTCGGCATTATGCCCTGAAACCGCCTCGCCCACCGGGCCAGGCAGTCAGGGATTGCCCTTGTGGGGCGGAAGCGATCAGACCGAGAGCTCGGCGTGCATCTCCTGCACCGAAATGACCCCCAGCGTGTCCACATGCTGCATGCCTTCGACGGCCGCTTCCGCACCAGCGATGGTGGTAAACGTGGTCACACGGGCAAGCAGCGCCGACGTCCGGATCGCACGTGAATCGGCGATGGCGTTGCGGCGCTCCTCGACCGTGTTGATCACGAGTGCGATCTCGTTGTTCTTGATCATGTCCACGATGTGCGGGCGACCTTCGGTGACCTTGTTCACCGTCTGGACCGGCACGCCGGCCTCGGCGATGGCCGCGGCGGTGCCACGCGTGGCCACCAGTTCAAAGCCCAGGGCCACCAGCTGGCGAGCCACCTCGACGGCGCGGGGTTTGTCACCGTTCTTGACGGTCAGGAACACCTTGCCCGACTTGGGCAGCTTGGTGCCTGCGCCCAGCTGGCTCTTGACGAACGCCTCACCGAAGGTCTTGCCCACGCCCATCACCTCGCCGGTGGACTTCATCTCGGGACCGAGGATGGTGTCCACACCCGGGAACTTGACGAACGGGAACACAGCTTCCTTGACGCTGAAGTACGGCGGATTGACTTCGGCACCGATGCCCTGCTGGTCCAGCGTCTGGCCGGCCATGCAGCGCGCCGCCACCTTGGCCAGCTGGATGCCGGTGGCCTTGGAGACGAAGGGCACCGTGCGCGAAGCGCGCGGGTTGACTTCGAGCACGAAGATCACGTCGGTCTTGACGCCGTCCTCTTCCTTCTCCTGGATCGCGAACTGCACGTTCATCAGGCCCACCACGTTCAGGCCCTGGGCCATGGCCGCGGTCTGACGCTTGAGCTCGTCGATCGTGGCCTTGGACAGGTAGTAGGGCGGCAGTGAGCAGGCCGAGTCACCGGAGTGCACGCCCGCCTGTTCGATGTGCTCCATCACGCCACCGATGAACACGCGGCCGGCGCTGTCGCGCACGGCGTCCACATCGCACTCGATGGCGTCGTTGAGGAAGCGGTCCAGCAGCACCGGCGAATCGTTGCTCACCTTGACCGCTTCGCGCATGTAGCGCTCGAGGTCACGCTGCTCATGCACGATCTCCATCGCACGGCCGCCCAGCACGTAGCTCGGGCGCACCACCAGCGGATAGCCCAAGGCTGCGGCTTTCTCCAGCGCCTCCGCCTCAGTGCGGGCAGTGGCGTTGGGCGGCTGACGCAGGCCCAGGTCGTGCAGCAGTTTCTGGAAGCGCTCACGGTCCTCGGCCGCGTCGATCATGTCCGGCGTGGTGCCGATGATGGGCACGCCATTGGCCTCCAGGCCCAGTGCCAGCTTCAGGGGCGTCTGTCCGCCGTACTGAACAATGACGCCGACCGGCTTTTCCTTGTCGACGATCTCCAGCACATCTTCCAGCGTCAGGGGCTCGAAGTACAGGCGGTCGCTGGTGTCGTAATCGGTGGACACGGTTTCCGGGTTGCAGTTGACCATGATGGTCTCGTACCCGTCTTCGCGCATGGCCAGCGCGGCGTGCACGCAGCAGTAGTCGAACTCGATGCCCTGGCCGATGCGGTTGGGGCCACCACCGAGAATCATGATCTTGTCGCGGCTCGACGGGTTGGCTTCGCACTCTTCCTCATAGGTCGAGTACATGTAGGCGGTGTCGGTGGCGAATTCGGCGGCGCAGGTGTCGACGCGCTTGTAGACCGGCAGCACCTTGAGCTTGTGGCGGTGGCTGCGCAGGTTCTTCTCGGTCACGCCGAGCAGCTTGGCCAGGCGCGCGTCGGAGAAGCCCTTGCGCTTGAGTTTGTACATCAGATCGCGGTCGATGCTGGACAGCCCCAGGGTCTTGACCTGCTCTTCTTCCTTGACCAGA
>JAJPEW010000057.1 GCA_021166755.1 Hydrogenophaga sp.
ATGCAAGTCTCCTGCGGCCGTGTGGGCCGGCGAATGAGGCGAAGGTGCCGCCCGAAACCCGCTATTGTGCCGACCATGAATCACGCCCGATCGAGCCACGCCAACGAGAGCGACGTCACTGCCGACGCCCCGGAAGAGGGCGAACCGCAGCGCGCCGGCATCCAGTCGGTGGAGGTGGGGTTCGAGCTGCTCAAGGCCCTGTCGGAGGTGCCGGGCGCGCTGATGCTGCGCGACCTGGCGGCTGCCGCGGGCATGAGCGCCGCCAAGGCGCACCGCTACCTGGTGAGCTTCCAGCGCATGGGCCTGATCGTGCAGGACCCGCTGAGCAACCGCTACGACCTGGGACCTGCCGCCCTGCGCCTGGGCCTGGCCACGCTCTCGCGCATCGACGCGGTGAAGATGGCCCGCGAGCGCATTCCCGCACTGCTGCAGGAAACGGGACACACCCTGGCGATCGCCGTCTGGGGCAACCAGGGACCGACCATGGTGCACTGGGCCGAGGCGCCGCAAGCCGTACCGGTCACGCTGCGGCTGGGGGACGTGATGCCCCTGCTGACCTCGGCCACCGGCCGCTGCTTTGCCGCCTTCATGCCTCACGAGGGGCAGGACGGGCAGCGCATCCCACCCATGATCCGCGAGGAACTGGCACGTCTGAACCGGCTGCCCAGCACCGGCCTGCCCATGGAGGACGTGCCGCTCACGCCGGCGCAGGTGGATGCCATGCTGGAGGACACCCGCCGCCATGGCATGGGTCGGGTGGTGCACAGCATGGTGGCGGGGGTGGGCGGTTTCTGCGCCCCCGTCTTCGACGCCCAGGGCCGCCTGACGCTGGGCCTGGTGGTGCTGGGCTCACTGGCCTCCCTGGACACGCGCTGGGAGGGCCAGCCGGCCCAGGCCTTGCGCCGGTGCGCCGACCAGATCAGCGCCGACATCGGCCACCGACCCGGATGATGTCGGCAGTTGCACCCACAGCTACTCGGGCGGACACCACGCCATGGGCGCGCCTGAGCGCCCTGACGGTGGCGGTGATGCTGGCCCACGCCCTTGTGCTCAACGGGGGCCTGCCCACGTTCCAGGACACGGGCCTGCCGGGCGAGTTTGCCGATGCCAGTGAAGCGGCCGCCGACGAACCGACCAAGTCCACAGAGACACCATCAGCCGAGCCGACGGCCCCTGCGCGGGCGCGCCCGGTCACCCGAAGCCAGGTCAGGTGGATCGAGCTGGCGCCGCCCCCACCGCCCGAGCCACCGCCCCCCGCACCGGTCAAGCGCCGACCGCCTCCCCCACCGCCGGCGCCAGCGCCGTTGCCAGCCCCCGAACCGGTGGCCGAGGTCCCCGCGCCCGACCTCACGCCGGAGCCCGGCATCCCGTCCGACCCGGGCCCTGAGACGGCGCACACGCCGTCCGCCGACGCCCAGCCAGTGCCGGACACCGGTACGCCAGCCCTGGCCTCGAAAGAACCTGCCACCACACCGGCCGTGGCGACGGCACCGGCGGCGCCCTTGCCCGGCGATCCCGCGCTGGTCCTGCCACCGGCACAACTGCCCCCGGCCGGCACGCTGCGCTACCTGGTCACCGGCCAGGCCAAAGGCTTCACCTACCATGCCCGTGGCGCCTTGCGCTGGCAACACGGCGCGGGTCGCTACGAGGCCAGCTTCGGCGTCAGCGCCTTTCTGGTGGGTAGCCGCGAGCAACTGAGCCAGGGCCGGGTAGACGACCAGGGCCTGCACCCCGAGCGCTTCAGCGACCGCAGCCGGCGCGAACGGACCGCGGAGCTCGATGCCGCGGCAGGCCGCATCCGCTACACCCACGGCGGCGAGCGCCCTCTGCAACGCGGCACGCAGGACCGGCTGTCGGTGGCCCTGCAACTGGGCGCGCTGCTCAACGCCCGGCCGCAGGCCTACCCGCCGGGCAGCACGATTCGCCTGCCGGTGACCGACACCTCGCAGGTGGAGTTCTGGGAGTTCGTGGTCGGGCCCGAGGAAAAACTGGCGATCGTCAGCGGAGAACTGCCGGTGATCGGGCTCACGCGCCAGCCGCGCCGGCCCGGTGATCGCAAGGTCGAGATGTGGCTGGCCCCCACACTGTCGTACCTGCCGGCCCGCCTGCGCGTCTCGGAAGCCAATGGCGACCACATCGACCAGCTGCTGGAGGCCAAGGACTGACCCGCTGGCCGAGTGCCAAAGTGCTCCGTCCTGTCCGAAAAACCCCACGGTTCTTGAACCCTTGACCGGCATCCCCATCTAAACCCGCAGATGGATTGAATCCCGGACGGGATTTGCCGATATAAGTACCAAAGGTTCAGAGGTTTTTCCGCAGGAAGGATATTTCAGTCATGCACATGCTCTACGACTCGGATTCCTTTGCCGTTGTCCACATCCTGGCCAACGCCACCGACCCGGAGGCCGTCGCCAACGGCGACGATTTGCCCCAGATGCCCCGTCACGGTTTCGAGATCGTGGACAAGCGTTCGGGCAAGGAGGTTTACCTGGACGGTTCCTGGGCAGAGATGTTCCAGCAGCGCATCCAGGCCTGGCAGCAGAACATGCCCTCGCAGGAAGAGGTGGAAGACACGCTGGAAGGCTACGCCACCCTGGCCCAGATGCCGGTGGTGATGCACTGAACGTGACAAACCGCACCGACCGAAGGTCCAAGGGCTGCGTTTTTGCGCGGCCCTTCGTTTTTGTGGCGGTGCTGTAAGCCAAGCGCCTGCCCGAGGGCGTATTCTGGTGTCAACCCAACCTGTGGACACCTGCCCATGCTTGCACGCTCCCTGCTGTTGCTCTCGATGATGCTGCCCCTGGCCGCAGCGGCCGAGGACGGCGTCACCGCCCAACGCATCCTCATTGGCCAGACGCTGACGCTTCAGGGCGGCAAGAACGACTACGGCAGCGCTGTCATGGACGGGGTCAAGGTCGCCATCGATCAGGTCAACCAGCAAGGGGGCGTCAACGGACGACAGATCGAACTGAAGGTGCTGGACGACGACAACCAGGCCGCCAAGGCCGAGGCCAACGCCCGCCAGCTGATCACCAGCGACAAGGTGTTCCTGCTGTTCGGATCGATCGAGGGCGGACCGTCCACGGCCGTCATGAAGGCCTCCAATGAACTCAAGGTTCCCTTCTTCGGCCCCATGGCGGGCTCACCGGGTTTGCGCACCCCCCATCAGCCCCTGGTATTTCCGGTGCGTGCCGAGCACAAGGAAGAATTCCGCACCCTCATGACCTACGCGCGCAGCCTGGGCATGCAACGCCTGGCGTTCCTGCGCGCCGATTCAGACACCGGGCGCCAGCATCTGGAGAACGTGCAGCGCCTCGCCGAGACCCTGTCCCTGCCCCCGGTGATGGACCTGCCCTTCAAGTCCGACATCGATGAGGCCGCCCTGGCGGCCATGGCCCGTCAACTGGTCAAGGCCGATGTCCAGGTGGTGTTCAACCATGGCAGCGCCAGCCTCTATGAACGGCTGATCCGCCAGACCCGGCCGCTGTCGGCCCGGATGTCCTTCTACGGGGTCAACTCCGGATCCGCCCAGATGGTCACGCACCTGGGAGAGCTGTCGCATGGCATGGTGTTTGCCCAGGTGGTTCCCAGCCCCTGGGAGCGCAAGACGGCCCTGACACGGGCGTATCAGGACGCATTCGCCAAGGCCGCCCCGGGCAGGGCCTTCTCCTATGGCAGTCTGGAGGGCTACCTGACTGGCCGTGCCCTGACCGAGGCGCTGCGGCGTGCGGGCCCGACGCCCACCCGGGCCAGTTTCATCAACGGGCTGAAGAACACCACCCTGGATGTCGAAGGCCTGAAGATCAGCTACCGGGACGGGGAACACGTCGGCCTGCCGCTGGTGGATTTGTCCATCGTCACCCGCGAGGGCAAGTTCAGGCACTGATCAGTGGGAGTGCCGGGGTTGCACCCACCACCGGTACACCGGTTCGGCCAGGACCAGCACCGCCACCAGACGGCAGACCTGGAAGGCGGTCACCACTGGCACGCCCAGCTGCAGCACCTTGGCGGTGATGGACATCTCGGCGATGCCGCCGGGTGCCGTGCCCAGCACCAGGGTGGCCGGATGCAGACCCGTGAGCCAGGCCATCAGCCAGGCAAAGGCGGCGCACAGCGCCATCATCACGGCGCTGGCCAGCGCCACCGACGCCAGCCAGCGCGGCGCGGTGTGGATGAAGGCGGGCGTGAAGCGCACACCCAGGCTGACGCCAATCACCAGCTGCGCCGCATTGGTCAGCACGGTGGGAATGGCCGAGAGCGTGACGCCGGAAAGGGTGATCACCATCGTGACCACCAGCGCCCCCATGAACCACGGATTGGCGCGACCCAGCCGCTGCATCAGGGCACCGCCGGCAAACGTCAGCAGCGCCAGCCAGACCAGCCCCTGTCCGTCGACCATCCGCGCGCCGGGCACACCCAGATCCAGCCCATGCACGCCCCAGGCCTGCATGGCAAAGGGCACGGTCACCGTCACCAGCAGCACCCGCAGGCTGTGGGCCGCCGCCACCAGGTCGGTGCGGGCACCTTGCCGCTCGGCGATCAGGGTCATTTCGGACGCTCCGCCAATCGAGCCCGCAAAGTAGGTGGTGCAGCGCCACTGGGCCGGCGTCACGCCCGGTATCCGGCCCTGGTGGACTCGGTGCAGCCAGGCGCCGAAGCCGGTGCCCAGCATCAGGGCCCAGGCGATGCCCAGCGCGATGGCCCACCACAGGCCGATCACCAGCTGACCGACCGCCGGGGTGAAGTACAGCCCCAGCGCCGCGCCGATGATCCACTGGCCGGTGTTGCGCAGCGGGATCCAGCTGTCGGTCGGCGCGCCCAGCACCGACACCAGGGATGTGACCAGCAGGGGGCCGATCATCCAGGGGATGGGCGTGTTGAGCCACACGCACAGGCGCGCAGCGGCATAGGCCAGCACCAGCGTGCACAGCACACGCCACCAGGATGCCGGCCGCGAAGGCAGACGAAGCATGAGGGGAATCGGATGGAGGCCACCCACCGGTGGGCAGCGATGGACGTAGTATGGCGCCATGCCCTGTCGACTGCCTGTCACCCCTGCCCTGCTCCTGGCCCTGACGCTGCTGGGCGCCTGCGCCCATCAGCCGCCCGTGCCCGCGATCCCGGATGCCCCGCTGGTGCTCCTGGGCGAGCAGCACGACGCCGACGAGCACCAGCGTCTGGCCCGCGATGCCGTCAGGCGTCTGGCCGTGCAAGGCCGTCTGGCGGCCCTGGTGGTGGAGATGGCGGACGCCGGCCGTGACACGCGGGGCCTGCCGCCTCAGGCCAGCGAGGCCCAGGTGCGCGAGCGCCTGGTCTGGAACAGCGACGGCTGGCCCTGGGAACGCTACGGTCCGGTGGTCATGGCCGCGGTACAGGCCGGCGTGCCGGTGATCGGCGGCAACCAGCCGCGCGCGCAGATGCGCGCATCCATGCAGGACAGCCGCCTGGACCAGCGGCTCGACGCCGCCGCGCTGGACGCCCAGCGCCAGGCCATCGAGCGCGGGCACTGCGGCCTGTTGCCGGACTCCCAGCTGCCGGCCATGGTGCGGATCCAGGTCGCACGGGATCTCAGCCTGGCGCACACGGCAACTAGCGCCCTGCGCCCGGGGCAGACCGTGCTGCTGCTGGCCGGCAGCGGCCACGTGCGGCGCGACCTCGGCATCCCGCGGCACCTGGACCCGGCGCTGGCACAGCAGGCGCGGGTCGTGTGGATGCAGGCCGGCGGCGACCCCGTTCCGGCCGGTCAGGCAGATGCCACCTGGGCCACCCCGGCCGTGCCCGAGAAGGACCACTGCGCGCAGCTGCGCGAGCAGATGGGTCAGCCCGCCAGGCGCTGAGTCGGGGAATCAGCGGCCTTCGAGCGAGGCCACGATGACGAGCACGATGATGGCCGCCAGCACCGCCAGGGCGATCTTGACCCAGCTCTTGGGGTACTCGCCCGCCACCTGGCCGGTGGCGCCGTTGACCACCACCTGATAGTCCTTGCTGCCGTAGCGGTAGCCGACCAGCCAGACGGGCAGCAGCACGTGTTTGAAGGTCTGCCGATCGAAATGGGCCGAGACCTGCAGGTTGCGGTGCAGGTCGGCACGGATGTCGCGCGCGCACATCTGGCGCACGGCATCCATCATGCGCTCGCGCCCGCGCTGGGCACCCGCCACCAGATCCAGCTGGTAGCGCTCGACGGTCCAGCCACTGAGGTAGCCCGGGTCATAGGGTTTGAGGCGTTCGGACGCCGTCGGAAAGGGTTCGACCGCCTGTACCAGGCGGGGGTGCACACCGCGCGAGGCACAGACCAGGGTGTCGTCGAAGAAGTGCTGCACGTGCCCGCTGACCGGATACCAGTGAACCTGGCGCTCGCCTTTGGCATTCTGCGTGACACGGCCGCCCTCGGCGGTGTAGTCGGCACTCACCTGCGCGTCGAAGGTCCAGTAGGGCAGGTAAACCCCACTGAGCGTGTCGGTCAGGGCTTTGCTGCCCAGGTTGTTGGGCGCCCAGAAGCGCGAGCGGTACCACTGGCGCAGCCGGTCGCGCGCGTCGGGCTCGTTGACGGCAAAGGGCAGCAGGCTTTCGGGCCGGATGATGTCGCCGGTTTCCTCGAACGGCACGAGCGCGGTGGAGCCACAAAAGTCACAGGCCTTGCCTT
>JAJPEW010000069.1 GCA_021166755.1 Hydrogenophaga sp.
AGGACGAGTTCGACGACCTGCTGGCCGACCTGGCCCTGCACCGTCTGGATGTGGTGCTGTCCGACCGCCCCGCGCCGTCCAACCCCAACCTGCGGCTTTACAGCCATGCCCTGGGCTCCTCGCACCTGGGCTGGTATGCGCCGGCCGAATGGTTCGACGAGGCAGCCCGCGACTTCCCGCGCAGCCTCGAGCGCGTGCCGGTGTTGCTCCCCACCTCCCATGCCTCGGTGCGACTGCGGCTGGACCAGTGGTTCGAGCGGCACGGCCTGCAGCCGCGCATCATGGGCGAGTTCGAAGACAGCGCCCTGCTGACCACCTTCGGTGCGTCGGGTCTGGGGGTGCTGCCCGCGCCCGACCGCATGCGCGAGCAGGTCGAGCGCGCCTACGGCCTGCGCTGGCTGGGCGACTGCGAGGGCGTGCAGGAGCACTTCTACGCCATCGGCACCGCGCGCAAGGTCCAGCACCCACTGGTCCAGCGTTTGCTGGACGTGCGCTGAGGCGCGAGGGCCGCCATGTTCCGTGATCGCCTGGATGCAGCGCGCCAGCTGGCCAGCCGGCTCGATCACCTCAAGCGTCAGCACCCCCTGGTGCTGGCGATCCCCCGCGGCGCGGTGCCCATGGGGGCCGAGCTGGCCCGTCTTCTCGATGGCCAACTGGACGTGGTGCTGGTGCGCAAGCTGCGGGCACCGTGGCAGCCCGAGCTGGCCATCGGTGCGGTGGACGAAACCGGCTGGACCTGGGTACCGGAAGAACCCGGCGGACTGGCGCTGCCGCCGTCCTATCTGCAGGAGGAAACCCGCCGCCAGCTGGCCACCATCCACGAGCGGCGCCGGCGCTACACGCCCATCCGCGCGCCGGTGGAACCGGCCGGGCGTGTGGTGGTCGTGGTTGACGATGGCCTGGCCACCGGCGCCACCATGGTGGCGGCTCTGCACGCCCTGCGTCAGCGCCAGCCAGCCCCCGCGCGCATCATCTGCGCGGTGCCGGTGGCCTCGCGCGAGGCGCTGGCGCTGGTGACGCCCATGGCCGACGAGGTGGTCTGTCTGCTCAGCCCGGTGGAATTTTCTGCCGTCGGCCAGTTCTACCGCGACTTCGATCAGGTCGAAGACGACGAGGTGGAGCGTATCCTGCGGGGTTGACGCACGGTTCGACGTGGTCAGCGGGTCGAGCCTGGCGCGACGAGACCCCGGCGGGGTATCGGCGTGGAGAACACGATGGAGGTCCTGGTTTCTCCATAACCGTTGATGGAGGAGAGGAACTGCTCCAGGTCCGACAGACTGCGGGCCACGACGGTCATGACGTAGGAGTCGGCCCCGGCCACATGGTGGCATTCCAGCACTTCGGGAGCGCGGCGCAGCTTGTCGATGAACGCCTGCTTGCCGGGTTGCTGCACCGTGATGCTGACGATGGCACGCACCGGGTAGCCTGCCAGCGCTGGGTCCAGCTCTGCTCCCACCGAACGCACCACACCCGCGTCCTTCAGGCGCTTGAGGCGCTCCACTGTGGCCGGTACCGACAGGCCTGCGGCCTCGGCCAGGGTCTTGAGCGGCGCGCGGCCATCGGCTTGCAGCGCATTCAGCAGGGCCCAGGCCTTGGGGTCCAGTTGAAGGGGTGTTTCGGTCATGAGGAGACTTTGCCTGAAAAATCGTTGATGAAATCGACTTTCATTTGAATTATCGGCTGTTCAAGGTCGTATTGCCATATCAGAATTTCTCGTATGGAAACACAGACTTCATCCTCCGTGCTGGTGCTGTTCGGACAGTCGCTGCTGATCGGCCTATCGATCGCCGCCCCGGTGGGCCAGATCGGGGTGCTGGCCATCCAGCGCACGCTGGAGCAGGGTCGGGCAGCTGGTCTGGCCACGGGCCTGGGGGCCGCATTGGCCGATGCCGTGTACGGGGCCATCGGTGCCTTTGGCGTCACTGGCCTGATCCACTGGCTGCTGGACCTGAAATTCTGGCTCGGGCTGTCCGGCGGCGGCTATCTGCTCTGGCTGGCTTGGCGCATCGGTAGCCGGTCTGTGGTACGCGACACGGGGGAGCGCCAGGCACCAGGGTCCTTGTTGCGTCATGTCTCCGGTACCTTCCTTCTGACGCTGTCCAACCCGACCACGATTCTGTCCTTCATGGCGGTGTTCGGTGCCTTGGCCGGAGGCTCATCGGTGTCCTCGCCCTGGGCCATGGTGACCGGTGTGCTGATCGGCTCAGCCTTCTGGTGGGTGATCCTGTCCACCAGTGTGGCCCGCTTGCGCCACCGGTTCGATGCGCGCTGGCAGCGCGCGGTCAACCGGTGTTCGGCCGCGTTGCTGGCGGGACTGGGTCTGTGGCAACTGGGCCGGCTCGTCACCTGAACCCACATCCACAGAAAGACACCGAATGACTGTTCATTTGCAATCAAGCCACCGCATCGTGGTGGAAGCCCCGGCAGACCAGGCCTTCATGTTCTTCACGCCCGCTGGTGAAGAGCTTTGGGTCGACGGCTGGCAGCCGACCTACGTCCACCCCACCGACGGCCGCACAGTGGCCGGGATGGTCTTTGTCACCGGACAGGGCGACGAGTTCACCGTCTGGACGCTCGTGGACTTTGATCGGGTAAACCTCCGCTCGCGCTACCAGCGCTGCACGCCTGCCTCCCGCACCGGTCTGGTTGAGGTGCAATGCGCCGCGCTGGATGCTGAGCGCACCGAGGTGCGGGTGCAATACACGCTCACGGCGCTGAATGTGGCTGGTCAGCGATCCCTTAGAGACTACGAAGGCCGGCGATTTGCCGAGATGATCGATGGCTGGGCGAAGGCCATTGACGAGCGGATCGAAGCATTGCGGACGACCGCCATTCGATGATTGCAGCGGACATGGCGCATCCCATCGCCACACCCTATGCGAAGGCTCCCAGCAGTCCGCCCGCTACCCCACAGCCCATCACCACCAGCCACGGCGGCAGTTTCCATGCCATGAGGGCGACCAGCGCCACCAGCGCCAGGGCGAAGTCCCGGGGACCCTGGATCGCACTGGTCCACACCGGTTGGTACAGGGCGGCCAGCAGAAGACCCACCACCGCCGCGTTGATGCCCCGCAGGGCCGCCTGTGTGCGGCCATGACGGCGCAAGCCTTCCCAGAAGGGCAGCGCGCCCACCACCAGCAGGAATGAGGGCACAAAGATCGCCAGCAGGGCCACCAGCCCGCCCAGCCAGCCCGTGGGTGCCTGGGTCATGGACGCGCCCAGGAACGCCGCGAAGGTGAACAGCGGGCCTGGCACGGCCTGGGTGGCCCCGTAGCCCGCCAGAAAGGCGTCGTGGTCGACCCAGCCCGGCGGCACCACTTCAGCCTGCAGCAGGGGCAGGACCACGTGGCCGCCGCCAAAGACCAGCGAGCCAGCCCGGTAGAAGGCGTCGACCATGGCCAGTGCCGGGTGAGGAAACAAGGTGGCCAGCACCGGCAGTGCGACCAGCAGCGCCACAAAGATCGTCAACCAGACAGCGCCGGCTCGGCGCCCGACGGTGATGGGCAAGGGATCGTGTGCGGCCGCCGGTTGGGCCTTGAACAGCCACAAGCCGATCACCCCCGCGCCGGCGATGACGCCGACCTGGCTCCAGACCGACGGCACCAGCAGCACGAGGCAAGCGGCCACCGCCATCAGGCTGATGCGTGGCGCGTCCGGGCAGAGGTTGCGCGCCATGCCCCAGACCGCCTGCGCCACCACGGCCACCGCCACCACCTTCAGGCCGTGCAGCACCCCCGCTGGCAGGGCGTCCGAATAACTGCTGATGCCCAGGGCCAACAGGATCAGGGCGAGCGCCGAGGGCACGGTGAAGCCGGCCCAGGCCGCCAGTGCCCCGCCATAGCCGGCGCGAGAGAGCCCGAGGGCGATCCCGACCTGGCTGCTGGCCGGCCCCGGCAGGAACTGGCACAGGGCCACCAGGTCCGCATAGCTGCGCTCACTCAGCCACTGGCGGCGGCTCACAAACTCGTCGCGGAAATACCCCAGATGGGCCACGGGGCCGCCGAAGGAGGTCAGGCCCAGGCGCAGGAAGATCAGGAAGACGGCCCAGGGGCTGCGGTCAGGGGCGTTGGCATCGGTCATGGTCGGCTCGGGATGGCAGGGATGCGGACCGACGATATCAAAGACGGGTGACGGCGCCCGACTAGCGGCCCAGCTTGCTCGATCCCCACTGCTCCAGCTGGCGCTGGTCGTGCGCGGCCTCGGCCTCGATCGAATCCTGCGGCAGCAGCTTCAGGCAATCCTCCATCGCCATCGATTCGCCGGGCTCTGGCGTGGGGGTCTCGGCCTGCCCGGGTTTCCCCTGGCCGTTCCAGGCAAACCGGTTGGCGAAGCTGGGCGGGTCGGGGAGGCAGTCGTCCTTGTAGATGGGCGGGATGTCGGTCACGAAGGGCGAGAACGAAATGGTCTTCTCGAAGACCAGGGGCTTGCCGGTGGGGGTGGGCGGCGATGGGGGCATTCGGGCAATGGCCTGCCGGGCCACCTGCTCGGCCGCGGCAGACGTGGTCCACAAGGTTTCCAGCCGGGTCATCGTGCCATCGGGTGCAATCTCTATCCGAAAGCGCACCACGCCCTGGTCCGGCCCCTCGACCGCCGTGCCCATCAGGCTGCGCACCTGCTGGCCCCAGGTGTAGCGGTAGGCCTTGCTGTTCTTGAGCGGGTACTTGGCGGCGAAGGCCCAATCCTGTGCGCTGGGTGCTGGCGGGGCGTCCATGGTGATCGGCGCGCGCTCGGTCGGGTCGATCGGTGTCGGAGGGGTGCTGGCCACGGCGATGTCTGGCGTGATGGCCTGCTGGACGGGCGGCGGCGTGGTGATGGGGGTGGTCTGGGGCGGTGGCGCAGCGACTTCGGGCACCGGCAGAAACTCGACCACCATGATCGGCTCGTCGGGTGGTGGAGCATCTTGCTTGGGCACCCCGAAGGCGTACTGGGTCGCGAGCGTGAGCGCCACCGCATGCAACGCCACCGACAGCACGATGGCCAGTAACGGTTTGTCTCTCTCGTGCTGCATGAACCGCGGGGGCCTTCGTTGGCGGGTGACTGGTGCCGGGCCTGGGGGTTTGTTGCCAACCCACGAACCGGCGACAATATCCATTATTGCTGATATGACAATTTAAAACCCAGGAGACCCCATGACCATCCGTTCCCTCGCCCTGGCCGCCAGTGCGGCGGCCACGCTGCTGCTGACCCCGGCCGCCCACGCCGACAACAAGGCCATCGCCATCGACGAGATGGCCGGCTACCTGGAATTTGTCGACTACGGCGGCGGCGTCATCTTTGCCGAGCAGATCCCCAAGGACGAATGGCCGAAGATGGTGGTGATCGACGCGCGCGATGCAGGCCAGTTCGCCAAGGGCCACATTCCCGGCGCGATCAATATGGATTGGCGTCAGGTGCTGGCCAAGCGCGACAGCATCCCCAAAAACAAGCCGGTGCTGATCTACTGCAACACCGGATCGCTGTCTGCCCAGGCCGGTTTTGCGCTGCGCGTGGCGGGCTGGGAGAACGTGCGCATCCTGCAGGGTGGCATGGAAGAGTGGAAGGCCAAAGGCGGCTTCGATGCCACCGCCAAGGCCACGGCGCCGGTCAAACACTGAGCCCGGCGGACCGGTACAGGGTCCTGCTCAGTCCTTGCCCGGCGGCAGGAGTGCCTGCCGGGCAGCCGCCACCACCTCTCGTGTGAGGCCTTCCAGAAGGTGTGATGCGGCGCGTGCCTGCTGCCAGTACAGGGGCACGTCCAGCGGTGTGTCCGGCACCAGTTCGACGAGACCGCCATCCTGCAGGTGCGGCAGGGCCAGTGCCAGCGGCAGCATGCCCCAGCCCATGCCGGCCAGCGTGGCGGTGACGAAGGCCTGGGACGAGGGCAGGGTGTGCCGCGGCAGCTCCACATGCCGGTGGCACAGGCGCCGCACCCAGCGGTCCTGGAGCTCGTCCTTGGTGTTGAACAGCAGGCTGGGTGCCAAGGCCAGGCTGGCGGCGCCGACCCCCTCGGCAAAGTGGCGGGCCATGAACGCGGGGCTGGCGGCCGCCACGTAGCGCATGGCGCCCAGGGCCAGACTGTTGCAGCCGGTGGCCGGACGCGCCGTGCCGGTGACGGCGGCCACCACCGTGCCGCTGCGCAGCCATTGCGCCGTGTGGTCCTGGTCATCGACCGACACCTCCATCAGCACCGGCGCCCGGGCTGCGAACGTGGCCAGCGCCGGGGCCAGCCAGGTGGCCAGGCTGTCGGCATTGACCGCCACCGCCAAGGTCACACGGGCTTCGCCTTCGGCCGCCAGTGCGGGCATGGCCTGCTGCAGTTCCTGCTCCATCAGGCGCACATGGTCCACGTGCTGGCACAGGCGCCGCCCGGTGTCGGTGGGCCGACAGGGTTGGCCCCGGATGACCAGTGCACAGCCCATGCGCTCCTCCAGCAGGCGCACCCGTTGGGACACCGCCGAGGGCGTGACGTGCAGCGCCCGGGCCGCGCGATCGAAGCTGCCTTCACGGATCACGGCGGCCAGGGCTGCGAGGGCGTCGTAGTCCAGCATGAATTTAGTATCTCTTAATCATCGAAAGAAAAGATAGTTTGTCTTCATTGACTCAGGCTGGCAAGCTCGGCGCATGTCTGTTGCACCTGTCGACTTTTCCTTGGCCATGCCCGTGTTCATTCAGGGGCTGGTGCTCAGCCTGGGCCTGATCGTGGCCATTGGTGCCCAGAACGCCTTCGTGCTGCGCCAGGGGCTGCGGCGGGAGCATGTGGGCAGCATCGTCCTGTTCTGCGCCCTGGCCGACGCACTGCTGATCACCGCAGGGGTGATGGGCATGGCGCGTGCGCTGGGCGAGAGTCCCGGGCTGGCCCGGGCCCTGGCACTGGCGGGCGCGGTTTTTCTGACGCTTTACGGCTGGCGGGCCTTGCAGCGCGCGCGGAATGCCAGCCGGCTCACCGCTTCCGAAGACGGCGCGGGGCTGACCCGCGGCGCTGCGTTGGCGCAGGCGGCGGCCTTCACACTGCTCAATCCACACGTTTACCTGGACACAGTGCTGCTGGTGGGCAGCATTGGCGCGCAGCAGCCTGCGGGCATGCAGCCCTGGTTCATCGCCGGTGCGAGCGCGGCCAGCCTCGGCTGGTTCACGTCGCTGGGCTTTGGTGCCCGCTGGCTGGCGCCCTGGTTTGCCCGCCCGCGGGCCTGGCAGGTGCTGGATGCGCTGATCGGTCTGACCATGTGGGTGCTGGCGGCCTTGCTGCTGCGGCACGTCCTGCGGATCCCCGGTTGAGAGCAGGTACCAGAGGGACTGCTATGCGGTCAGTGTCAGCAGGATGTCGGCGTACCAGGCGCAGTTCAAACCCAGCGACTCATCCAGCAGGCTGTCACGGTTGCCCATGTCCATACGGGCCGAGTGGACGCCCAGCAGTCGCCAGGGCAGGTCCCGAGTGGCGGGTGCGGGTGCTGCCTCGCGCATCACGACAGCAGCGCCGCTGGTGCCCCGGTGGGTCCGGGCATCGGTCAGGAAGAAGCCGCGACCCTGGAAGCGTATGCCGAAAGGCGATGCAATGGCCGCGTGGCGCAGCACCGGCAACTGGTGCAAGGTGTCGCCAAAGCCCAGCGGAAATCCCGCGATGCACAGGGTGGCGTCGGTGGCGACCGTGTCGAAGTCCCTGACCAGATGATCGGGCGTGAAGGCACGGATGATGGCTCCTTTCGGAAGCGCATCGCGATCCACCTCCACCACCGCCACGTCGATGTCGCCGCCGCTGTCGCTGCCCTGGCGCCAGACGGCAGAGCCCTGCGCATAGAGCCATATGGAGTAGGCCACGCACCGCGTGAGATCCTGAGGATCCAGATGCAGACTGATCTGGATCCGGTCGGGGTGGTGGCCGCTCTCCGGGTCGTGCAGCACATGGCGACTGGTGACGAGAAACAGGCGCTGGTCGCGCTGGAAGAAAAAGGCGCTGGCGTTGCTCAGTGGTCGTTGGCCATCGTAGGTGCTCACCCCCGGGGTGGCCAGGAACAACGGATCCACCGTGGGTTGGCGGATGGGGGCGGTCTGGAGCGGTGGGCTGGTCATGGCCCCAGTATCGGTGCAACGGGCCATACCCGGCGCGCTTGCACAGGCCGGGTGGGTGTTCAGCTCAGGCCTTGGTATCCAGCAAGGTGCCCAGCATGTCGTCCTGGGTCTGCACCGTGCGCAGGTTGGCGGCAAAGCTGTAGAGGCTGATGCGCTGTTCCACCAGATCGCCCGCCAGATCGGCAAAGCCGTCGGGGCCACCCGGCTGTCTGGCCTGTTGTACCTGCGCATCCACACCGCCGCCCGCCGCACGTTCGCTCTGGGCGACTTGCTGACGCCGAAAGCCCGGTGTCTGCACATTTGCCACGTTGTGCGCACTGTTGTCCAGCCGCGTCTGTGCGGCGCGCATGCCGCTCAGACCGATGGCGGCCCCGGAACCGGCGGAGGCGATGGGCGTAGGCATGGCTATTCTTTCCTGTCACAGCGAATGTTCCGTCTGATTTCGGCAGAAGCCGTCCCATCTGTAGCCGGGCCGTGACACAGGTCATGCCCGCCGTGACCCGTTTCGGTCTATGCTTGGGGGATCCCGGTCAGGCTCCCGCCCCTGCCGCATCCAGCCTCGACCCCATCCGTCATCCCACGTCCGCTTCATGGCCAGCGATCTCGACACGGTGCGCGTGTTGCGTGCACTCTTCAACGACCTTCCGCGTCCGCCCCAGGGGCTGACAGAGGGGGAGACCATGGCCTGGATGCAGCAAGCCATGCAGGAGTTCGAGGGGGGCGAGATGGCCTACACCATCGAGCACATCACCCGCAACTCCATCGTCGACATCGTGCTGCGCCTGCGCGAGGACGGGCACCTGCGTGACGACGCTGCGTTCGAGAACACGCTCCAGCAGGTGTCCACCCCGGAGGGCCGCAAGACCTTCATGGACTGGTGCATCCAGGCCCAGAAAAGCTCGGACGCCACGTCGCGCCTGCTCAACCGGGCCAAGCGGTCCCTGATGGACCCGTCCCCGCGGTTCTCGGTCAGTATCGGCGACGTGCAGCGCTTCATCGATGGGGCGGTCACGGGGCCTGGTCCGCTGCTGGCCGAGTACCTCTCCCGCCCGGATGTGCGCGGGATTGGCGTGTACGAGGAACCGCCCGGACAGGTGTACGAGTTCGACTGGGGCTTCATCGTCGAGGAGCCGGCCGCCTGGCATGTGTACGTGGCCGAGGCCTGGCGCAAGGGATCGGTGGGGTACTTCGAGCGCTTCCTGCAGGCCTGGCACATGGAGGTCGCGGCGGTGCCTGAGGGCAGCATGCCCGGGCCGCTGGTACCGGAGGCCCTGTCGGTGGAGCCCGGCATCGGCAGCTTCAGCAGCCTGACCCTGATCTCCACGGTGCACCCCTTGCCCGAGGGATTGCGCCAGTGGGTGGGCGAGGTCTTCCTGGGGCAGATGCTCGGCGCCATGGCCGGGCGGGCTCTGGAGGACGACTACGACTTCCCGCTCGAGGTGCCCCAGGGCTTCTGACGGCGCCTCATCCCCAGACTGCCTCCAGCGCCGACCACGCGCTGGCAATCACCGGCTCGGCCGCCCGGGACTGCAGGCACACGAACGCGAGTTGGCATTCCAGCGACACACGTTCGGCGATCGCCAGGCCCCGGGCCTGGGCTTCGCGGATGGCGATCGCGTCCCGCACCAGCGACAGGCCCACGCCGCTGTGCACCAGGTCCAGCATGGAAGCCTCCTGATCGACCAGCGCGACGCGCCGGGGCTCCAGGCCGGTGAGCGATCCCGGGCCAAAGACCTGGCGCTGCAGGCGGTGATGGGCACTGGCCGGCGGTGTGGCCAGCCAGGGCAGGGCGGCCAGCCCCTTCCAGTCCTTGTCCCGCACCTGCGGTCCCCAGCCGGCGGGCGCCAGCACCCGGTAGGCAAAGCGCGTCAGCGGCCGCACCCGCCAGGGTTCGCCCAGGGGATCGTGTGGCAGGTCCAGCCAGAAGCCCACGTCCAGTTCGCCGCGTTCCAGCCGCGTGAGCACGTCGCCGCTCATGCCCTGGCTCAGCTCGGTGTCCACCTGCGGTGCCGACTCGACCAGCTGGCGCAGGAAGGCACCCAGGCGGGTGAATTCGGGGTCCAGGATGGTGCCGATGCGCAGGGTGCCGCGCACCGTGCGCTGCAGGTGGGCGGCGGCCAGACCGACATCGGACAGGGCCGCCAGGGCCTTGTCGGCCAGCGGCAGCAGGGCCGCACCGTCGCGGGTGAGGCTCATGCCCTGGGCCGTGCGCTCGAACAGCTGCAGGCCGGTGGCGCCCGCCAGGCTCTTGAGCTGCAGGCTGACCGCCGGCTGGCTCAGGTGCAGGCGCTGCGCCGCCCGGGAGACATTGCCCTCGCGCGCCACGGTCACGAAGGCGCGCAGGGTCTGCGGGTCGATGGGGGGCAGGGGTTGCCGGATCATCCTGTCATCATAAGTGTGGCAAATAATTGGTCTTAAGCGATTTCATTGGAAATCAAAGATGGCAGCAGGCACACTGCGGCCAGGTGCTCTCAAATCCATGAACTTCACTAATAACGAGAGCGCCAGGAGACCCCCCGCATGAGCGAACTGAGTTTTGACTACATCGTCATCGGCGCTGGCACAGCCGGTTGCCTGCTGGCCAACCGCCTGAGCGCCAACCCCCGGCACCGCGTGCTGCTGATCGAGGCCGGCCGCAAGGACGATTACCACTGGATCCACATCCCCGTGGGCTACCTGTACTGCATCGGCAACCCGCGTACCGACTGGCTCTATCAGACCGAGGCCGATCCGGGCCTCAATGGCCGCCAGCTGCGCTATCCGCGCGGCAAGACCCTGGGTGGGTGTTCGAGCATCAACGGCATGATCTACATGCGCGGTCAGGCCCGCGACTACGACCGCTGGGCCGAACTGACCGGCGACAGCCGCTGGCGCTGGGCCAACTGCCTGCCCGATTTCCGGGCGCACGAAGACCACTGGCGGCTCGATGCCTACGACCAGGGGCAGGGCGATGCGGCCTTCGCGGCGCTGCATGGCCACCGCAGTACCGGGGGGCGCGGCGAATGGCGCGTGGAGAAGCAGCGCCTGCGCTGGGACGTGCTCGATGCGTTTGCGCTGGCGGCGCGGCAGGCCGGTATTCCTGCCACCACCGACTTCAACTCTGGCGACAACGAGGGCGTGGGCTATTTCGAAGTCAACCAGAAAGCGGGCTGGCGCTGGAACGCCAGCAAGGCCTTCCTGCGACCGGTCCAGCACCGCGCCAACCTCAGCATCTGGACGCAGACCCAGGTCGAGCGCCTTTGTCTGGAGCGGGACGCTTCGGGCGCGCTGCGCTGCACCGGCGCCGTGTTGCGCCGCGGGCAGGAATCGCTCAGTGTGCGTGCGGCTCGGGAGGTGGTGCTCAGCGCCGGCAGCATCGGCTCGGTGCAGATTCTGCAGCTGTCGGGCATTGGCCCCGCGCCGGTGCTTCAGGCGGCCGGCGTGGCCGTCGAGCATGAGCTGCCCGGCGTCGGCGAGAACCTGCAGGACCACCTGCAGATCCGATCGGTTTACAAGGTGACAGGTGCCACCACCCTCAACACCCTGGCCAATTCGCTCTGGGGCAAGGCGCGCATCGGCCTGCAGTACGCGTTCACGCGCAGCGGCCCCATGAGCATGTCGCCCAGCCAGCTGGGGGCTTTCACGCGCAGCGATCCATCGCAGCCGCACGCCAACATCGAGTACCACGTTCAACCCCTGAGCCTGGACGCTTTCGGTGAGCCTTTGCACCGTTTCCCGGCCTTCACCGCCAGCGTGTGCAACCTCAATCCCAGCAGCCGCGGCCATGTGCGCATCCGCAGTCCGCGC
>JAJPEW010000083.1 GCA_021166755.1 Hydrogenophaga sp.
GCCCGCCGCCGAGCGCGGCATTTTCCTGGCGGGTGACGACATCTCGTTCACGCCCGCCTGGGTCGAAGGCGCTGTGCAGACCTCGCTCAATGCGGTGTGGGGCATCGTTCATCAGCTGGGCGGCCAGTGTCCGACGGGCAACCCCGGACCGGGTGACCTGTTCCCACACATCGGGCCAGTGGTCTTGCCCGACTGAACAGCCGCAGGCAGCATGGCGCCATGGCCGATCTTCACATTGCCCTCTGGCAGACACCCTATGTCGCCTCCTCCCCCGAGGCGCTGCAGCGCCTGGAGACAGCCGGTGCCCAGGCACACGCGCAGGGTGCCGATCTGATCGTCAGCCCGGAGATGTCGCTGACTGGCTATGCCATTGGTGCCGAAGCCATCGCCGACCAGGCCGAACCGGCCGATGGTCCGCTGGCACAAGCGGTCGCTGCCATCGCTCAGCGCCTTGGCATCGGCATCGTCTATGGCTACCCGGAACACAACCCCACCGGCAAGCCATTCAACGCCGTGCAGGCCGTCGGTCCCGATGGAACGCGGCTCATGAACTACCGCAAGACCCATCTGTACGGTGAACTGGACCGTGACCAGTTCAGCCCGGGTGACACTGCCCCTGCCGTTTTCGGTTGGCAAGGCTGGCGCCTGGGCCTGCTGATCTGCTACGACGTGGAGTTTCCGGAAGCGGTTCGGCTGCTGGCGCTGCAGGGGGCCGACGCCGTGCTGGTGCCCACGGCGAACATGACGGACTTCGATGAGGTATCGCAGCTGCTGGTGCCCGCACGGGCCTGCGAAAACCGCTTGTTCGTGGCCTATGCCAATGCCTGCGGTGCCGAGGGCACCCTGCACTATGGAGGCCTGAGCACGGTCGCTGGCCCTGACGGGCAGATCATGTCGGTGTCCGACACGCAGACCTCGCTGTGCTGCGTCAGACTGGACCAACCGTCGCTCGCTCAGGCCCGGGTGGCATCACCGCTGAACGCCCGCCGATCCGACCTGTACGGTCCGCTGACCGGCAGCCACGCCGGCCAGGCCTGACGGTCAGAGCAGTTCGGCGCCCGCGGCCTGGGCGCGGATGAAATCGCTGACCTGGGGTTTGGCCAGGTTGGAGAAAAAAGTTCTGCCGCCGGGGTTGCAGCCACCGGTGCCCGCCGACACCAGCCCCACGACCACCTGACGACCGCCAATCACCCGCGTGGCAGGCCCCCCGGAATCTCCCGGGCAGGCATTGCTCAAGGTGCCGTCGTAGGTGATGCGCAGGTAATCGTCGCGAACCTCGTCAATGAGCGCCGACCCCACCGAGAGGACGTAATCCGGTGCGCCCCAGCCCGACAGCAGGATGGCCTGCCCCTTGCCGGAGGACTGGCTCAGCATGACCGGCACAGCGGGTGAAGGCAGTGGATCGGCAAAAGACACGACCGCCACATCGTTGACGAAGTACTGCGGAGTCTCGGAGAACGCCGGATGCGCCACCCAGGACTGGGCGCGCACCTGGGTGGCGTTGCCCTGCCCGTCCCAGAGCACCCCGACCACCGCCCTCGCCGACGCATCGACGCAATGGGCCGCGGTGAGTACGCGACCAGGCGCCACCTTGACACCCGAGCAGGAACCCACCTCACCATTGCGGTCGACCACCAGCAGCAGCAACACCGGCGTGGAAGCCGAGGGAACACAGGCCGTGCCATTGGCCACCAGCGGTTGCGTGCCAATGCTGCTGCAACGTTGCACCGGATCGGTGATGGACGCCTCGGGGTCATCTCCACCGCCGCCACAACCGCCCAGCAGTGCCGCCAGCACCGCCCCCATGCACCCCATCCGTCGCCACATCATGTGTCTGCCCCGTTCCTGATGTCCTGTTCCGGGTGCATGTTAGTCGAACCGACCCGGTTCGGGCCCAATCACCCTTGGGCAACCCATCAGCGCGCCGACCAGAAATCCGGCTGGGCGTAGTGGTGCTTGAGGTAGTCGATCCAGAGACGCACGCGCAAGGCCAGATGCCGTCGCTGGGGGAAAAGCGCATAGATGCCGTTGGGCGGCGCCGCAAACTCATCGAGGACCGTGACCAGGCGGCCGCTGGCGATGTCCGACTCCACCTCCCAGGTGCTGCGCCAGGCGATGCCGAAACCGGCCAGACACCACTCGTGCAGCACCTGCCCGTCGGAGCAATCCAGCGGCCCTCCCGGCCGGAGATGGATGATGTCCTTCTCTCCCGACTCGGCACCATCGCCACGTTCGCGCGGAACGGCAAATGCCCAGCCCCGCGTCTGCGAGGCATCAGAGGACAGGGTCAGACAATCGAAGCGCACAAGATCGGCCGGGGTCTGCGGTACCCCGTGCTGCTGCAAATACCGGGGCGTGGCCACGCACAGGCGCCGGTTGTCGGCCAGTCGCACGCTCACCAGGGAAGAGTCGGGCAGGTCGCCCACGCGCACCGCGCAGTCGTAACCTTCACCGGCCACATCGACCACCCGGTCACTGAGGTTGAGCGAGATGGTGACCTCGGGATGCAACTCCCGGAACCTGGGGACCAGCGGCGCGACATGGCGGCGGCCGAAGCCCGCCGGCGCCGTGATGCGCAAGTGGCCGCTGGCCTTGACCCCGCCTGCGCTGACGCTGGCCTCGGCGTTGGCCAGATCGACCAGCAGGCGCTGACAGTCCTCCAGGAACGCCGACCCTTCATGGGTGAGGGTAATGCGCCGCGTTGTGCGCACCATCAGTTTGACCCCCAGCCGGGTTTCCAGGGCATCCAGACGCCGTCCAATGACCGCGGGTGCCACCCCTTCGGCCCGTGCGGCAGCCGTCAGGCTGCCGCGCGAGGCCACCGAGACATAGGTTTCGAGTTGCTTGAGCTTGTCCACAAGCGCAGATTACATCCAAAAAAGTCATCGATCCATCGAATGACAGTTATTTAATGCCAGCAGACGTATCGAATAACATGTGAAGCACGGCGTACACCCAGGCCATGCCTGATGCCGCCCACGTTTTCCCAGCATCCGTCCATTTGTTGAGGTCCTTGCCATGTCCGCCACCACCTCCCGCACCACGGTTCACGGCCTGCAGGTCGCCACCGAGCTCTATGATTTCGTCAACCAGCGCGTGTTGCCCGGCACGGGTGTCAGCGCCGAGTCCTTCTGGAAAGGCTTCGACGCCATCGTGGCCGACCTGGCGCCCAAGAACGCCGCCCTGCTGGCCGAGCGGGACCGTCTGCAGACCGAGCTGGACACCTGGCACAGCGCCAACCCCGGCCCGATCACCGACATGGTGGCCTACCGCAAGTTCCTGGAAACCATCGGCTACCTGGTGCCCGAGCCCAAGAAGGTCAAGGCCACCACCAAGAACGTGGACGACGAGCTGGCCACCCAGGCCGGCCCGCAGCTGGTGGTGCCGATCCTGAACGCCCGCTATGCGCTCAACGCCGCCAACGCGCGCTGGGGCAGCCTGTACGACGCGCTGTATGGCACCGATGTCATCAGCGAGGACAAGGGTTGCGAGAAGGTCGGCAAGAAGGGCGGCTACAACCCCAAGCGCGGC
>JAJPEW010000110.1 GCA_021166755.1 Hydrogenophaga sp.
TGCGTGCCGTGACCAGCGCACGCGCACCTTCGTCGCAAGGGTCCAGCAGTGACAATGCCGGTCCCGCCATGACCAACGCCATGGGACGCTGAGGTCATTCATGTTGCTTGGATTTGAAAGCCTGGTGGCGGTCCGCTTCCTGCGTGAAGGAAGAATGCAGACCCTGCTGATCATCGTGGGGGTGGCGGCGGGCGTGGCGGTGGTCGCGTACATCTCGGCCCTGATCTCGGGTCTGCAGCGCAACACGATCGAGAAGACCCTGGGCTCCCAGGCCCATGTCACCTTGAGTCCGCCGGAAGAGCGGGTGCTGGTGTTGCCCACGCCGCCCGGGACCGACGTGATCCAGCTGGATCAGACGCAGGCGCGGGCGCAGCGCCCGCGGTCCATCGACAACTGGCAGCGCCTCCTGCCCGAACTCGAAGCCTTGCCGCAGGTCGCTGCGGTCTCACCCATGGTGTCGGCGGCCGGTCTGGCGGTGCGTGGCGAAGCCTCCAAGGCGATTGCCCTGATGGGTGTCGAACTGGAGCGATACGACCGCATCGTGAAGTTGCGCTCAAAGATCGTGGCTGGCACCGCGCGGCTGGGACCCGGCGAAGGCATCATCGGCCGCGAACTGGCGCAGGACCTGGGGGTGCAGGTCGGGGACCGGATCGGCATCGTGACGGACGGTGTCGAGGATGCCCTTCGGATCACGGCCCTGGTGGATCTGGGGGTGAGGGACCTCAACCGGCGAACGGTCATCGTGCCCCTGCGCACCGCCCAGAGCCTGGTGGGCCTGCCCGGCAGCGCCACGGGCCTGGATCTCACCCTGGTGGACATCTGGGCCGCGCAGGCGCTGGCAGACGAGCTGGCCGCCCGGTGGCCCTACAAGGCCGAAAGCTGGCAGCAGGCGAATGCCCAGCTGGTGTCGGCACTGAACGCGCAATCGGTCAGCACCTCCGTCATCCGCGGGGTGGTGATGGTCGTGGTGGTGCTGGGCATCGCCAGCGTGCTGGTGGTGTCGGTGGTGCAGAAGCAGCGCGAGATCGGCATCCTGCGGGCCATGGGCGCGACCCGGAACCAGGTGCTGCGTGTCTTCCTGCTGCAGGGCGTCATCGTGGGGGCGCTGGGCTCGGCGCTGGGGGTGTTGCTGGCCGTCGTGCTGATCTGGCTGTTCACCCATTTCGTCCGGGGCTCGGACGGCCTGCCCCTGTTCAACATCGCGCTGGAAGCGGGGCTGGCCTTGCGCATTGCCGGCCTGGCCACCGTCTGTGGCTTGCTGGCCGCCGTGGCGCCGGCGCGTCGCGCGGCCCGCCTGGACCCGGCGCAGGCGATACGGCTATGACTTCTTCGTCTGTCGCCCACCGCACGCCGGCGCTGCTGGAGCTTGCCGATGTCTGCAAGCGCTACAACGTGGGGCAACCCAACGAGACCGAGGTGTTGCATGGGGTGTCGTTCAGCATCGCCCGGGGCGAGATGGTGGCCCTTATCGGTCCCTCCGGCTCGGGCAAAAGCACCTTGCTGAACATCCTGGGCCTGCTCGAACGCATGACCTCGGGCAGTTACCGGATCGACGGCGAAGAAATGGTGGGCATCGACGACGAGGCGCTCACGCTGCAACGCCGGATCAAGCTGGGCTTCGTGTTCCAGTTCCACCACCTGCTGCCGGCGTTCACCGCGCTGGAGAACGTGACCTTGCCCGCACTGATGCGAGAGGGGCGGGTGACGCCCCGACAGCTGGAGCGCGCCCGGGCCATGCTGGATGCCGTCGGCCTGGCGCATGCCATGGGCAAGCGCCCGGGCGAGTTGTCCGGTGGCATGCAGCAGCGCGTAGCCATTGCCCGGGCCATTGTGCTGGAGCCACCGATGGTGCTGGCCGATGAGCCCACGGGCAACCTGGATACCGCTTCGTCGGACGAGGTGTTCGCACTCATGCGCCGCATGCACGCGGAACTGAACACCTCGTTCCTGGTGGTGACGCACGACCCACGCCTGGCCGCGCGCTGCGACCGGGTGCTTGAGCTCGTGGATGGCCGGCTGGTGCGCGATCAGGCGACGGGGGCGACCCGCGCGTGATCGGGGTTGGCGATCGGCAGGCAGTCCTCTTAGGCAGCTTTCGGAATGGTTTGAGGGGCGCTCAGGGCGCCGCTTCCCGTTCCAGGGCCTGCAGTACATCGGGCAACAGGCCGTCGTGGATCAGGCGCTTGACCCGTGACAAGGCCTCAGGCGTCAGCTGGGCGATTTCCTGGGCCAGGGCCAGGGCACGGCCCTGAAGGGCGGAGGGTTCGACCAGCTCCCAGACCATGCCCCATTGGTGAGCCTGCCCAGCGTCGAGTTCACGTCCCAGCCACAGCAGGCCCTTGGCGCGCGCGGTGCCGACCAGGCGCGGCAGCAGCATGTGAACGCCACCTGTGGCGGGCAGGCCCAGTTGCGTCTCCGGCAGCTTGAACCGGGCATCGTGGCCCGCGACGATCAGGTCGGCGCCCAGAGCGAGCTCAAACCCGGCGCCCACGGCCCAACCCTGCACCGCGGCAACGACCGGCTTGCTGCCCGTCAGCATCGTGGCGGCGACCTGCTGCAGCGTGTCCACAAAAGCGGGGCTGGGAGGATCGTCCCGGTCTTTGCCCGCGCAGAAGGCGCGCCCCTCCGCGGTCAGCAGGATCACGCGAACGGCGGCATCCGCCTGTGCGCGGGCAAGGGCGTCCAACAACGCGCCAGACAGCTCGTGTGTCAGGGCGTTGAGACGCTCAGGCCGGTTCAGGCGCAACTCCAGAACGCCGCCATGTGGCCGGGAAACGAGGGGAGGGTGATTCATGGTTCGCCGGTCTTGAACGGGATGTCCGGGTCGCCTGACCCATGCGTCAGACGCCTGGCCAGAAGCAGGGTGCCGGCCGTGATGGCTGCAAACCCGATGAAGCAGATCATCCAGTCCTGCGGATGCAGGGGGCGCAGGTTCAGGAAGTGGCTGATGGGCGGTATCTGGACCAACACAAGAACCGACAGCAGCGTGCCGAGAACCGGCCAGCGAGAGCTGCTGCGGGCGAGTCGGCTCAGGCCGGTGGTGATGCCCGCGCTGGCCACCAGCAGCATGGTCAGGGCCATGGCCCGTGCGTGTGCCACATCACGGTCGGCGCCGAGCGCATGCAGGTAGCTCCAGATGACCGCCAGGCTGATCAGACTGCCGATGAGGCCAATTCCCACCCACACCCCGGTCGGAAAGAAACGGGTGGAGCGATGCCGTTGAACCTTTGCAAGGGGTCCGCTGGATGGCAGATCCTGAAAGGCCAGCATGGCCGTGGGGTGGATGACCAGCTCCAGCCAGACGATGTGGATCGGCAGGAACAGCAGAGGCAGTCCCATCAGCGGAATGGCGGCGGCGCCGATCACCAGAGGCAGGTGGATGAGCAGCAGGTAGGCAAAGGCCAGGCGCAGGTTCTGGAACAGCTGCCGTCCTTCGGCCACCGCATCGACGATGGTCCGGAAGTTGTCGTCCAGCAGCACCACGGGAGCCACCTCGCGCGCGCTGCGGGTGCCGCGCGCGCCCATGGCCACACCGATGTCCGCCTGACGGAGCGCCGGCACATCGTTGACCCCGTCGCCAGTCACGGCCACGAGCTCGCCTTGCGATTGAAGTGCCTGAACCAGCACCAGCTTCTGGGAGGGGGTGGCGCGCGCCACCACATCGATGGTCGGGTGTTGCTGGAGGATCTCCTTCGGATCGTCCTCGGCCTCCATCACCACGGCGGTCGGGGTGCCGCCGCCCAGGCCGATGGATCGAGCAATGGCGATGGCTGTGGCCGGATGGTCTCCGGTGACCATGATGACACGCATGCCCGCGGTCATGCACTGTGCGACCGCCTCACGAACGCCATCGCGAACCGGGTCCTCGAAGGCCAGCAGACCGGCGAAGGTGAAGCCCTGGGCGTGCTCCTGCGGGGATGGCTCGCTCGCTTCCATGGACCGGTACGCACACGCGATCACCTTGCGCCCCGAGCGGGCGTGTTCGTTTACCCGGTCAAGCCAGCGGGACTGGTCCTGCGCCGACAGGCTGCAGACCGACAGCACGGTTTCGGGTGCGCCCTTGGTGCAGGCCTGCAGAGTCCCGTCGGGCATGGCCCAGACGGCCGTTTCCCGTCTCCGCGCTTCGGTGAACGGGAAGCTCGCGAGCAGGCGCGCCTGCGGCATCTCGCCGGGCCTGGAGTGCAAGGCCTGATCCAGTGGATCGCCACTGTCGGTGCGCGCCGCCAGCTTGGCGACCTGCAGCAGGCAGTCATCGTTCAGTCCGTTGTCGGGGGCAAGATCCGACAGCACCAGTTCGCCGGCCGTGATCGTGCCCGTTTTGTCCGAGACAATGCAGCTGGTGCGGCCGATGTTTTCGACGGCCACGGCGCGCCGCACCAGCGCATTCTTGCGTGCCAGGCGGAACACGCCCATGCCCAGAAAGAAGGTGTAGACCACCGGAAACTCTTCCGGGATCGCGGCCACCGCCAGGGTGACCGCACTGAGCAAGGCATCCATCCAGCCATGTCCTTGCCACAGACGGACGGCCGCGAGCACGACGCAAACGATCAGGGCGGCAGCCAGCAGCATGACCACCAGTTCGCCGATCGCCTTCTGCAAGGGTGTCGCTTCGTGCCGACCCTCGGTGGCCGCCCTGACGATCTCTCCGTAGCGGGTGCTGCCGCCCGTGAAAACGACGCGAAGCCAGGCCGTGCCGGTCAGCAGCCGTGTGCCGGCGGTGCCCCAGCGGTCCTCAGAAGCCATGGCGGGCAATTGGTTCGAAGTCGGGATTGCCCGCTTGGCGACCGGCAGGGATTCTCCCGTCAGGGTGGATTCGTCCACTTGCAGATCGCTGCCTGCCACGAGGATGCCATCGGCCGGGAAGTACTCGCCCGGCCTGACCTCGACCAGGTCGCCCGGGACCAGCTCCCGGGCAGCGAGGTCCGTCCATTGGCCGTTTCTCAGCACACGGGCGTCGCTGGCCAGGCGGCTGGCCAGGCCGGCCGACGACGCCGCGGTTCTGCGATGCAGGTAGGCGTCCATGCCCAGCAAGGGCAGCATTGCCAGGACCAGCGTGAGCGACTCGGTCAGCTGTCCCAGCCCGGCAAAGAGCGCGGCGGACAGCACCAGGAACCACAGCATGGGATCGCGTGCGGTGTCGCGCGCGATGTCCCGCCAGTTGCCTGCGGTCTGGGCAATGATGTCATTGAAGCCGAACGTCCGTTGGGCTGCGATGACCTGATCCGGGGTCAGGCCCTGGTTCGCGGTGGTGCTGTCGGGGATCCGATCCTTCGGGATTTGGCGTTGACTCATGCGATTGGCAGGCTCAGCGGATCAACAGGACCGGCGTCGCGCAGAGCGACAGCACTTTGGTCGCGACCGATCCCATGACCAGGCCAGCCATTGCACCGTGGCCTTGGGTGCCCATGATCACCAGGTCATACCGACCCTTGGTGGCCAGTTGCGCGATTTGCCTGGCGGCGGGCCCGATCCGGAACACGAACCGTGCCTGGATCCCATGCCTGTCGAAAAATTTGCGAACGGGCTTGAGCACGTTCTCGGCGTCTTGTTCATACAGCGATCGGACATCGTCCACCTCCTGGAATGCGGCCGCCCGGTGCGGGATGGGTGCCACTGCGTGGAACACGGTGTAGGTGTGGTGCGCGCCCAGCCATTCATTGTGCACCGCCAGATAGGCCAGGGCGCGCTTGGTGTGCACACTGCCGTCAACCGCAAGCAGGATCTTCATGGCGGGTTCCCGTGGTCTGATGCTGGAGGTTGGGATGGTGACCCGCAGGCCACCGACGTCTGTGTCCGATTGTGCGACACGGAGAGCGGTCATCGGTTCAGTCGAGGCATCGACTGGCCCCGCCTGCGATGAACGCATGATGAACAACGCATTCAGCGTTCGTACAAGCTGCCAGGCACAGAATGCAAGCCATCCCGCCGAGTTCGGCCAACCGACCAGGAGTCTGCCATGAAGTTTCACCCGCCATTGCGGCAAGGTCTGCTGATCCTGTCCATGGGGCTGATGGCCTTGCCCGCCCTGGCCGGCGACGACTGCGACCAGCCGGTGGAGCGCTGGCAGAGCCGCGAGGCCGTGCGCCAGATGGCCGCCGAGCAAGGCTGGCAGATCCAGCGCCTGAAGATTGACGACGGATGCTACGAAATCCGTGGCACGGATGCGCAAGGCCAAGGCTTCAAGGCCAAGATCGATCCGGCGACCCTGAAAGTGCTGAAGATGAAGCGTCGCGAGAACCAGCGGTCCAGGGACCGCGGCCAGGTTGAGTAACCCCCTTGTCAAGGAGCATCACATGTCCCGTCCCCTTCTGACCATGCTGGCCGCCGCCAGCGCCCTTGGACTTCCCGCCCTGGCGCACAGCCGCCCCGTGGCCCTGACCGCCCAGCTCAAGAACTATGGCGGTGACGGCGCCTACCTGGCGGTGTACCTGACTGATGCCAAGGGTGCCTATGTGCGCACCCTGTGGGTGGCGGGCGGCAAGGCCAAGTATTTCAAGCACCTGTCGGACTGGAGCCGGCTGTCCGCCGGCGATGCCAAACGGCTGGACGGGGTCACCGGTGCCAGCGTGGGTGCGGGACGCACGCTCAAGGTCACGGCCGATCTGGCGGATGCACTGATCGACGCCGGCTATGAAATCCGCATCGATGCGGCGGCCGAAGACATGCGTGACAGCCCGTCAGATGTGCGCATTCCGCTGACCAAGGCCAATGCCGGCAAGCCGCAGGCGGGCAAGCAGTACGTCCAGTCGCTGACCTTCGACCTCAAGTAAAGGGCAGGCATGGGCTGGAAGGCAATCCACCGCTGGCTGGGTCTGACGCTGGGCACCCTGACGGTGATTCTGGGGATCACGGGCGCCCTGCTGGCGATCGATCCGGTCGCGCAGGCCTGGCAGGCGCCCGCCGTGGCGGACGACCTGTCCGTGGCCACGCTGGTGGAGCGCGTGACCCGCACCGTCCCCGATGTGGAGGAAATCCGCCGCCTTCCCTCGGGTGTGATCGTGGTGTTCAGCTTTGCCGGTGACCAGCCGCAGGCGTCGTACGTGAACCCCGACGACGGACGGGTGTTGGGCCCATGGCAGCCAACCGTGCTGCCGCGCTGGGTGAAGAACCTTCACCGGGCGCTGATGCTGGGCGATGCCGGACGCTGGGGCGCGGCCGGCACGGCACTCGTCATGGGGTTGTTGTGTGTTTCCGGACTGGTGCTCTTGCTCCGGCGCATGGGCGGCTGGCGACGGCTCGGGTCACGGGTGCGCGGCTCGCTGGCGCAGCGCCTGCATGTGCTGGCCGGCCGGGTGGTTCTTGTGATCCTGAGCCTGACCGCTGTCACGGCGCTGACCATGAGCGCCTCCACCCTCGGCCTGCTGAGCCTCGAAGCGGGGGCGGAGCCCGAGGTGTTGTCGACGGTCACCGGCCAGTCAGAGATGCCGGCAGCGCAGGTGGCCGCCTTGCAGGATCTGTCGATCGGGGATCTGCGAAAGCTCGGCTTTCCCGCGGCGACCGACCCGGAGGACACCTGGAAGGTGGACGCTGTCCAGGGACAGGGATGGATCGACCGCTACACGGGCCAGATGCTGGCCTGGCAGGATGCCAGCCTGGCCCAGCGTATCAATGACCTGGCCGTGGTGCTGCACACCGGCGAAGCGGCCTGGCCCTGGGCCGTGGTGCTCGGCCTCTCGGGTGCCTGTGTGTTGCTGTTCTGGGTCTCGGGGGTGGTCATCTGGTGGCAGACCCGGCGCCAGACACCCCGGGTCACCGGCAACGCTTCGCTCGCGCAGGCCGATGTGCTCATCTTCGTGGCCAGCGAAGGGGGGAGCACCTGGGGCTTTGCCCAGACGCTGCACGATGCGCTGGCCAAGGGCGGTCACCGGGTGCACACCAGCGCCCTGGAGAACTTTCAAATCACTGCCGCCACCCGACAGGTGTTTGTGCTGGCCGCCACCTATGGGCAAGGGCAGCCGCCTGCACACGCCAGCACCGCCCTGGCTCGCATCCAGGCCGCCAAGGCGGGTCAGGTCCCGGTGACGGTGCTGGGCTTTGGGGACAGGCAGTTCCCAGCCTTCTGTGCGTATGCCCAGGCGCTGGATCAGGCGCTGCGCGCCGGGGGCTGGTCCGCGCTGCTGCCGTTTGAGGGCATCCATCAGCAATCGGGCCAGCAGTTCTCGCGCTGGGGCGTTGCCCTGGCCCACGCTCTGGGTGAGCCACTGGTGCTGGAGCATGTGCCGCACTTGCCGCCCACGGCAACCCTTCGGTTGCTGTCGCGCACCGACTTCTCCGATGCGACGGGACAGGCCACGGCCATCCTGCGCTTTTCCTGGCCGGCGGCCACCCTGGGCGATCGGCTTCTCGGGCGGGGCCTGGCCCGCTTTTCGGCTGGCGACCTGCTCGGCGTCGTGCCGCCCGGTTCGGCCGTGCCCCGCTACTACTCGCTGGCGTCGGGCCGGGACGACGGCTTTGTGGAGATTTGTGTGCGCCGGGTGTCTGGTGGTTTGTGCTCCACGCATCTGCTGGGACTGCGGCAAGGCGAGTGCATCGAAGCGTTTGTGCGCCCGAACCCTGGCTTTGTCCTGCCCCGTTCAAGGCGTCCTGTGCTGATGATCGGCGCCGGGACCGGCGTGGCGCCCCTGGCTGGCTTCATCCGCCGTAATGACCGCCACCGGCCGATGCATCTGTACTTCGGCGGGCGTGATCCTTCGCGCGACTTCTTCTTTGGTCCCGAACTGCGGCAGTGGCTGGCCGAGGGACGCCTGGCGAGCCTGCGGACCGTGTTCTCCCGGGTGCCCGAAGGCGGTGGCTATGTGCAGGATGCCTTGCGCGCAGATGCCGAGCGGGTTCGCGACCTGGTGAACCAGGGGGCCGTGGTCCGTGTCTGCGGCAGCCGTGACATGGCGCAGGGCGTGGCCAAGGCGCTGGACGAGATGCTGGCCCCCCTGCAACTGGGGGTGTCGAGGCTGAAGGCCGAGGAGCGTTATGCAGAAGATGTCTTCTGAAGCTGCCGCGTCCAGGGGACGCACGGTGCTGCACGGCCCCACCATGGGCACCCGGTGGTCGGTCACGCTTGATGCCGATGGGACTGTGGATCTGGCCGTACTGCACGACGATCTGGCGGGTGCCGTGGCGCAGGTGGATGCGCAGATGTCGCCCTGGAAACCGGACAGTGATCTCATGCGGCTCAATCGCGCAGCGGTGGACGAATGGGTGCCGCTGGCCGACGAGATCCTGGAGGTGCTGGACACCGCGCTGCAGGTGCAACGCCTGAGTGGCGGTGCCTTTCATCCGTGTGCCGGTGATCTGGTGGATGCCTGGGGCTTTGGCGCGGTTCGGGACGTGCCGGACGCACAGGCCATTCGCGAGGCGCGGCAATCTGCCCTCCAGGCAACGCATCCGGGCCTGTCGCTGGACCGAACGGCAGGCCGTGCGCGCAAGCATTCGCAGCTGAAGGTGGACCTGTGCGGCATTGCCAAGGGCTATGCGGTGGACCGCATGGTGCAGGTGCTGCAGCGCCATGGGGTGCGGCATGCGCTGGCGGCGCTCGATGGAGAGCTGTGTGCGGTCGGCGCCCAGGTCGATGGCGCACCCTGGTCCGTGGCCGTCGAGTCCCCCGAACCTGGTCGCCGGGCGGTGCACGGCGTGTTGTCGCTGGAGGACGTGGCGGTGGCCACTTCGGGCGACTACCGCCGCAGCATCGATGTGGGCGGCGCACACCTGGCACACACCATGGACATGCGCCGCGGCGCGCCGGTGAACAACGGCGTTGCCTCGGTCACTGTGCTGGCGTCCACCTGCATGCTGGCGGACGCGTGGGCAACGGCCTTGCTGGTGGCCGGGATGGACGAGGGCCTGGCCATGGCCCAGCGCATGGGCATCGACGTGCTGTTCCTGGTGCGCCGGGCCGGTGGATGGATGGAGGTGGGGCTCGGCCGGTTGGGTGGCGCAGCGACCTGACGACGGACCTTCAGCGGCTGTGATCGCCACCGACCGGCCCGCGCCGGGTCTGGGACTGGTTGCTGCCACCCACATGGGACTCCCGGTCGCTTCGACTCTCGGGTGTTCGGTGCCCCTGGTTCAGTTGGGTGGCGTTTTTCTCCCCAGTCTTGTTGGTGTCGTTGGCCACCTTGCCCTCATGGGACTTGTCCTCGTCGTTGCTGCCCTGGTGCCTGGTCATCATGTGCTCCTTGGATGCTCGGGCCGATGTGATGTGCCCGCGATTGGGACCGTACATCAGCCGCCTTCGAGAGGCAATTCCGCTCGTCAGGATGGGCTGGATGCCCTTCGATGCCCTGGTCTGGCATCGCCAACCGGGTGGTGCCTCCCAGTTGTTTTCATGCCCTGTGAGTCTGCGGAACAGGATCCTCATACAGTAGAGGTTTTACGCCGCCTGACTGGCCTGCTGCATGAGCCAACTGAGTTTTGCATTCGAGACCCCCGACGAGAAGCCCGCCCTGATGGCTGGGCAGGAGCCCGCAACAGCGCTGAGCCTGGAAGACATGGCGCAGCGCCTGGAGGCGCACCCCGACTACCGGGTCCTCAGGCGTCTGGTGCCGATCATGGACTTCGGGCCACTGCCGGCGAGCCCGTCGGCCGTTGGGCAGCCGTCACCGGCCCTGCGGATCCTGATTCTGGACACGGAAACCACGGGTCTGTCGCAGACCACGGACCGGATCATCGAACTGGCCATGCTGCTGGTCTCGGTGGATACCGGGTCTGGGCAGCCTTTTGGCGTGCTGGATACCTTTGAGGGCTTCGAGGATCCTGGTATGCCCATTCCGGAGGTGGCCCGGCAGGTCACGGGCATCACCGATGAGATGGTGCGTGGCCAGCGCCTGGATGACGAACAGGTCCAGGCCATGGTGGCGCGGGCCGACCTGATCGTGGCCCACAACGCCGGCTTTGACAGGCCCTTTGTCGAGGCGCGCTTTGCGGCGTTTGCGGCCAAACCGTGGGCCTGCTCTTTCATGGACATCGACTGGAAGGCCAGGGGTGCCGAGTCGGCCAAACTCAGTGCCCTGGCCCAGGACCGAGGCTGGTTCTACGACGCCCACCGCGCCCTGGTTGACTGCCATGCGCTGCTGCAGGTGCTGGCCAGCCCGGATGCCCAGGGGTCGGGCACCGGCCTGAGCCGCCTGATCGAGGCGATGGGCCGTCCAAGCTACCGGCTCAGGGCCACCGGCGCTCCGTTTGAGGGCAAGGATCGGCTCAAGGCACGGGGCTACCGCTGGGATGCCGAGGCGCGGGTCTGGTTCACCCACCTGGACAGCGCCGAGGCGCTGGCGGAGGAACTGGCCTGGCTCGGGGCCAACGTCTATGGTGGTCGGCGTGCGCAGGTCGAGGTGGAGACGCTCGATGCCCTGACCCGCTTTTCGGCCAGGGCGGGGCGGATCGAACACCACCCCTTGCCGCCGGTGAGTGCGGCAGACAGCCGGGATCAGTGACCGGCCGCGGCGCGGATCAGCTCGCCTGACGACAGCAGGACGGTGCCACGCGCCCGGGGCGTGGTGACGGCCAGTGCCCGGGCCACGTCGCGGGCCTGCACCGGCCGCCAGGCGCCGGGCAGCACGGGCGCCAGCAGGCGGGCCAGCGGCATGGCCAGGCGTTCGCCCAGACGGGGTGGCTGTCCCAGGCCATCGCGATCCCCCAGCAACAGGGAGGGACGGGCGATCACCAGGGTGTCGAGATTCAGCTCAGCCAGCGCCTGTTCCAGTTCGCCCTTGACGCGGCTGTAGAAAACCGTCGAGCGGGCATTGGCCCCCGCCGCGCTGACCAGACCCACCCGTCGCGCGCCGGCCGCTGCCGCGGCGCGTGCGACCGCCAGGTTGGCCTCCAGATCGATGGCCCGGAACGCCGCCTGGCTGCCCGCCTGGCGAATCGTGGTGCCCAGCGCCAGGTAGACCTCGTCCACCGCCGGCAGCGCGGGCAGCCGCCGGAAGTCCACCACATGAACCTTCAGCATCGGGTGCCGGATGGCAGGTGCGCGCCGTCCCACGACATGCACTTCGCTCACCCCCGAGTCCGCCAGCAGTTGCTGCAGCAGATGGCCGCCGACCAGGCCGGTGGCGCCGGCCAGCAGCACGCGTCTGGTGGGGGTGGCGTTCATGGGTTGCATCGGGGGCAGTGTTGGGGATCGGCATGGATCAGGTCGGTGCGCGGCACGACCTGGGCATGGGTACAGCGCACGCATTGCCATCGCTCGGCCCGGTGAGCCGAGGTGGGCGTGCCGCAGGCCGCGCAGGGCAGACCGGGTTCGCGGGTCACCACCGCGTAGCCCGGGGCATCGCAGGCTGGGCAGGGGGACGCCAGGCGCCGCAGCAGGTCACTTGCCGCTTCCCCGATGCGCTGCATGCGGCTCGGGTTGGCGAACGCGCGCAGGTCCAGTTCGGTGAAGACCTGACCATTGGCCGACAGCGCCAGGCATTCATCGAAGCGGGACCTCAGGCTCTGCCAGTCGCTGATGCCTTTGAACACGCGGGGATCGTCCTCATGAGCGGGCCTCAGCACCAGCTGGTGCGCGGGAAACCCCTCGCGCATGGCGAACGCTTCCAGGGCAGACCAGTCCCCGGTCAGCAGGTGGGCGGACTTGCCGGGGCCCTGTGCCATGCCGGTGATCTCGATGCCGAGCCGGCGGTCGATCAGCACCAGCAGTTCGATGTTCCAGGAAAACATGCCGGTGAACGGGTCCGGACCGAAGCTGCCTTCGCTGGCCAGGCCCACCGGGCAGCCCGACAGTTCCATCCCCACCTGTGCCTTGCGCCGGGCGGCGTCCAGCTGGCTGCCGACGCGGGCCATATCGCGGGTGAAGGTCCCCAGGCTGTCGGTGTCGAAACCCTCGACACGAACCACCTGGCAGCCCAGGGCGGGCTCCAGAACCGGTGCGATGACCTTCTCCTTGCCGTGCTGGGTCAGCAGGGCGATTGTCTGGCCTTGGTAGCGGGGTGTCATCTGTGGTGTCTGGCGAACAGCCGCAATGATTCCACAAGCGTGAAACAGGGACCGGGCTGCGGGCTATTGCATGGGGCCGGCCGCTTCTATGACGGTTTGCCCTCGTGTTCGAGATAGCTGACAAACTGCCGCGCCGGGAGCGACAGGGGCACATCGGTGCGCCAGACCAGCGACCATTGGCGCAGGATCGGAAAACCCTCCACCGGGAGGCGGACCCAGGGCGAGTGCCGGTGGGCTCGGCCGGATGGACCGACCGGGCCGATCGCCAGTGCCGAGATGACCCCGATGCCCAGGCCCGCGCCCACAGCGTGCTTGAGGGCTTCATTGCTGCCCAGGCTCATGGCCAGTCGGGGTGTGAAGCCGTGCGATGCGAAGTGTTTTTCGGCCACCCAGCGCGTGCCGCTGCCCGGTTCGCGCATCAGCCAGCGTTCCCCGGTCAGTTCCTCCAGGGGCACCGGATGTCCGAGTCTGGCCAGCCGGTGCTGCGCCGGGCCGATCACGACCAGCGGGTTGTCCATGAAGGGCAGGCTCTGCAGGGGCAGGTCGTCGGGCGGCAGCATCATCACCGCCAGGTCATCGACCTGCTGGTGCAGCCGGGCAATCACCCGGTCACGGTTCTCGACCGCCAGCTCGATGTCGATGCCGGGGTGCAGGGCACCGAAAGGCCCCAGCAGGTCGGGCACGAAGTACTCGGCCGTCGTGACCGCGGCGATGCGCAGCCGACCCCTGACCAGTCCCCGCAGATCCGAGAGGCGACCTTCGAAACGCTGCCAGGTCGCGCTGATCTCGCCCACCGCCTCGACCAGGGCTTCGCCGGCGAGGGTCAGGCGGATGCCGCGGCCGACCGGCTCGAACAGGGGCTCACCGATCAGCTCGGCGAGCTGCCTGAGCTGCACGCTGATGG
>JAJPEW010000156.1 GCA_021166755.1 Hydrogenophaga sp.
CGAGCATGTAGCCCAGACCGCGGATGTTGCGGATGTTCAGGCGCGAGCCCGACAGCTTGCGCCGAAGCCGATGCACGTACACCTCCAGCGCATTGGACGCCACTCCCCCGGCGTCCCCTGCGTCGGCCTGCCAGGCCGCCAGCACGTCGTCCCGGCTGACCACACGCCCGGCGTGCCGGACCAGCAGGTCCAGGAGCTCCCATTCCCGCTGCGTCAGGTCAATCACCTCATTGCCCAGCCAGGCGCGTGGCAGCTCGGGGTCCACGCGCAGCGTTTCGTCGCTTGGTGGGACTGGCTCGGCCGGCGAAGGGCCATAGGCCGGCAGGCGGGAACGGCGCAGGATGGCCTGCAACCTGGCCAGCAGTTCCTCCCGGCTGAACGGCTTGGTCAGGTAGTCGTCTGCCCCGGCGTTCAGGCCCGCCACGCGGTCCTCGACACCATCGCGCGCGGTCAGCACCAGCACGGGCAGCGCAGGCAGTCGCTCGCGCAGCCGCCGCAGCACTTCCAGCCCGTCGACCTTGGGCAAACCCAGATCCAGCACCAGGGCGTCATAGGCTGAGTGGGTCATCATGTCCAGCGCCACCTGGCCGTCTTCGGCCACGGCCACCGCATGGCCGGCCTGAGTCAGCTGGGTCTGCAGCGCATCCCGCAGGAGTTCGTCGTCTTCGGCGATCAGCAGTTGTGCCATGACCCGGATTATCCGGCGAAGACCCGGTCGATGGCCTCGCTGCGCGCACCATGGATGGCCGCCGCGATTCGGGGCCCCACCTTGGCCGGATCCATGCCTTGCGCCTCGGCGTGGGATGTCACCTGGCGTGCCAGTGAGTCGGTCGATACCCTCAGCGCCGCCGACAATGCGGTCAGGAGTCGGTCTGCCTGCGGGTAGGGTGCCGATTCAAAGCCCAGCCGCCCTCGCGCATCGCATTCGCACGCCTGCAGGATCTGTTCGAATCGCTCCGGCCGGCGGATCGCGTCACAGCGCTCCAGCAGGCGCAGGGTGGCCGCGCCGCCCAACCCTGTGCTGCGGTGGATGTTGCCGTGTTCCCGAGCCACCACGTCGGCCAACTCGCGCAGGTCGCGGGGCACCCGCCAGCGCTCGCAAAGCCCGCGCAGCAGTCGGGCGCTGCGCTCCTCGTGGCCGATGTGCCGGGGCAGCACATCCGCCGGGGTGGTGCCTTTGCCCAGGTCGTGACAGAGACAGGCGAAACGAACCCCCAGCGGTGCCTGCAACTGCGCGCTCATGTCCAGCACCATCATCAGGTGCACCCCGGTGTCCACCTCGGGGTGGTAGTCGGCCCGCTGGGGAACGCCCCACAGTCGCTCCACCTCGGGCAGCAGGCGCTGCAGCGCGCCGCAACTGCGCAGCACCTCGAACATGCGACTGGGCTGCTGCTCCATCAGCCCGCGCGACAGTTCCTGCCAGACACGCTCGGGCACCAGATGATCCACCTCACCTTCGTCGACCATCTGCTGCATCAGCGCCTGGGTCTCGGGGGCCACGCCAAAGTCCGGAAAGCGTGCGGCAAAGCGGGCCACCCGCAGGATGCGCACGGGATCCTCGGCGAAGGCGTCGGTCACGTGCCGCAGCAGGCGGCGCTGCAGATCTTGCCGGCCATGGAAAGGGTCGATGATGTCGGTGACATCAAAACACTCGGCCTGGTCGGCAGGCACGGCCATCGCGTTGATCGTGAGGTCGCGCCGGGCCAGGTCGTCTTCCAGACGGACGCCCGGATCGGTATGGAAGTGGAATCCGTGGTAGCCCGGCGCGGTCTTGCGCTCGGTGCGGGCCAGGGCGTACTCCTCCCGTGTGACCGGGTGCAGGAAAACCGGAAAGTCACGGCCGACCGGCACAAAGCCCTCGCTGGCCATGGCTTCGGGGGTCGCACCCACCACCACCCAGTCCCGATCGACATGGCTGTGGCGCCCCTGCTCGCGATCGAGCAGGGCATCGCGCACCGCACCGCCCACCAGATAGGTCTTCATGCCCCGTTCAGCGCCCCAGGCGGTAGGGTTCCTCGAAGTCCAGGAAGTCCTGCTCGGCCAGCGCTTGCCCGATCCAGGCCTGAACCCCCGGCAGGTTGGCCACGCGGTCGACGTAGGCCTGAATGTCGGCCGGCAGGGGCAGGGCGTAGGTGCGCAGCCGCATGCAGACCGGGGCATAGTAGGCATCGGCGATGCTGAACTCGCCGAACAGCAGGGGCGAAAGACCGTCTGCGCGAGGGGCCTGGGCTGCCAGCAACTCGCCCCACATCCCGCACAGGCGCGCCACATCGGCCCGCACGCCGGCCTGGTCGCGCCAGACCAGCCGGCCGATGTCCGGCAGGTAGGCCTCGATGTTCATGGGGCAGTGTGAGCGCAGGGCGGTGAAACCGCTGTGCATTTCGGCGCAGATGCTGCGCGCACGGGCGCGCGCCTTCGCATCGGCGGGCCACAGCTGCCGGTCGGGAAATCGCTCGGCCAGGTACTCGGCAATGGCCAGGGTGTCCCAGACCGCCAGATCGCCGTCCACCAGCACCGGTACCTTGCCCACGGGACTGATACCGCGCAGCGTCCGCTTGAAGGCCGAGTCGGCGTCGAACGAGTCGAAGCGCACCATGACTTCCTCGAAGGGAATGCCGGCCTGGGTCATGAGGACCCAGGGACGCATGGACCAGGACGAGTAGTTCTTGTTGCCGATGTAGAGCTTGAGTGCCATGGGGTTCTCCGTGTGTGTGGCGCTCATCCTATGCCGTGCACCGCCGCCGATTGATGATCAATGGCGGTGCAATTGATGCCTGCGCTTCGAATCAGGCGTACTTCTCGAGGATGCGCGTGGAGCGTTCGACCTCGCGCAGCGCGTCGTCCTCGCTGGCCGATTCGGTCACGGCTTCCATCACCGAGCAGGCCATCATGCGATAGAACGCCTTGTCCATGGCCTTGCGGGCGGCGGCCATCTGTTGCGCCACATCCTCGCAGGAACGCCCAGATTCCACCATGTCGATCAGTCCGCGAACCTGCCCCTCAATGCGCTTGAGCCGGTTGACCACATCACGCTGGTGTTCGGCGCGGTAGCTTGGGGTGGTGGGGCGGTGATCCTCGGGGCTTTTCATGTCGTTTCCTGTACGGTGGCGGTCAATCACCGCGACAGTGTGCCAAAAAACCAAAGCCATCACCGACAGATCGCATGCGAAGGTATGCGTCAGGTTGGCTGGTGATAAATAAATACCCTACCCCCTAGGGTAGTTACCGATGCACCCTGGGGTATGACTCCGATAACGTGACTTGGTCGGTTTGACAAAACTCAAGGCAGGCAGATCCTGCGCCATCACAAACGAGGAGACATCCCCCATGCAAGTCTGGAAACGAATGGCCCTGTGGTTCACCCTGGGCGCAGCGGCGGTGCTGGGCACCGGTTGCGGCACGCTGTCCACCATCGGCAAGCTCGAGGACGGCGCTGGCGCCGAGTCCATGAGGATGTGGGACCGCTGGATCGAAGGCAACGGCGATATCGCGGTCGCCACCACCTGGGAGCGCAAGGTCAAGCCCGGCGTGAGCGCCAAGGACGTCGAAGAGATCTTCAAGCTGGTGGCGGTGGAGCGCAACATGCGCGACGTCGGCACGCTGCCCCTGTCCAAGGAGCTGGAGGCACGATCGGGCAAGAAGGAGAAACTGCTGACCGTCTATTCCTTCTGCAGCCCGGCCACGGCCCGCAAGATGGTGGACTTCAGCCCGCACATGGCGGCCTACCTGCCCTGCCGCATCAGCGTGGTGGAGCACGAGGACGGCAGCCTGTGGCTGTACACGCTCAACATGGACATGATGGTCAAGATGGGCCGCAAGCTGCCGTCCCCGCTCAAGGAAGAGGCCTGGGCGGTGCGTGAAACCATCTGGCAGATGATGGAGCGTGGCTCCAAGGGCGAGTTCTGAACGCTGACCGCGACCGGTCCCACCACCCCGAGGAGACTTCCATGAAAAAAATGAACGGTGCTGCGCGCACCCTGGCTTCGGCCGCCCTGCTGGCGGTCACCGTACCCGCCTGGGCCACCAACGGCTACTTCCCGCATGGCTTCGGCCTCAAGGCCAAAGGCATGGGCGGGGCGTCCATTGCCATGGCGCACGACGCCTTTGCGGGTGTCAACAACCCGGCCCAGGCGGCCGTCGTCGGTAACCGATGGGATCTGGGTGCCGAATTGTTCAATCCCCGGCGCAGCGCCACCATCTCGACCCCCATGGGTGCCATGGAGGTGGAAAGCCGCAAGGACACGTTCCTGATCCCGGAGTTTGGCTACAACGTGGCGCTGTCCAAGAAACTGGGTGTCGGCATCACCGTCTACGGCAACGGCGGCATGAACACCGAATATCCCGCTGTCTTTCCGGGCGACACCAACTTCTTCTGCAGCGGCCCGACCACTTGCGGATCGGGCAAGCTGGGGGTGGACCTGATGCAGCTGATCGTGGCGCCCACCGTGGCCTATGAGGTGGCTGACGGCCACTCGTTCGGGGTTTCTCCGCTGCTGGTGTACCAGATGTTCAAGGCCTACGGCCTCCAGGCCTTTGGCCTGCCCAACCAGGGCCAGGACAGCAGCACCGGCATCGGTCTGCGTCTGGGCTATCTGGGCAAGCTGGGCGATCGCGTCACCGTGGGGGCCTCCTATTCGCCGCGCATCGACATGTCTCGCTTTGACAAGTACGAGCGCCTGTTTGCGAAACAGGGCGACTTCGATATCCCCGAGAACTACGCATTCGGTGTGGCCCTGCAGGTGACGCCCAAGGTGCAGGTGGCCTTGGACTACTCACGCATCAACTACAGCGGTGTGCCGTCGATCGGCAACGCCAGCCTGAGCAACTTTGCCAACGGCTTTGGCGCCGCCAACGGCCCAGGCTTTGGTTGGCGCGATGTGTCGGTGACCAAGCTGGGGGTGCAATGGCAGGCCAGCAGTCAGTGGACCTGGCGCGCGGGCTTCAACCACGGCACCAACCCGGTCCGCTCGCAGGATGTGTATCTCAATATCCTGGCGCCGGGCGTGGTGCGCAGCCACGTCACCCTGGGCGCCACCTACAGCCCGGCGGCCAATACCGAAATCAGCTTTGCGCTCTGGCACGCCAAGCGGCAGGAGGTCTCCGGCAGCATGCCGGCGCCCACGAAGATCGGCATGAGCCAGAACGGCATCGGTCTGCAGTACAGCCGAAAGTTCTGAGTCCCCGCAGGCCGGGCGGACGGTTCTGGCGGTTCAGCGCCGTCCGCTGCGCAGCGACAACAATCCGCTGCGGCCACCGCGCTGTCCCAGGTACGACGGCGCGATCGCAAGGACCGATGCGGGACGGATCCCCAGGCTGTCCAGACCAGGCCAGCGACCGCTGGCCACATTGTCCACCCGCATCGAATCCAGGTTGTCCCGGCTCATCAGCGGCTCACCGGGCAGGCACTCCATCGCCATGGCCTGCACCCGGCCGATGCTGTGCGGCAGCGGAATGACCGGTCGTTCCCGGCTGCCGTACCGGCCCGCCAGTCGGACCAGTTCGGCCAGCGTCAGGACATCGGGTCCGGCGCATTCGATGGTTTGACCGATGCTGGCGCGCGCCACGGCGTCGCTGCCCAGGCAGCGCACCACGGCTTCGGCCACATCCTCCACCCAGACCGGCTGAAAGCGGGTGTCGGCCCCCGCCAGCGGCATCACCGGGAACACCAACTGAAGCTGCGCGAAAAGGTTGAGGAAGCGATCACCAGCACCAAAGATGACGCTCGGTTGCAGGATCGTCAATGCCAGCGCTGCCGACTGCAGCACCGCTTCGCCCCGGGCCTTGCTGCGCTGGTAGCGAGAAGGTCCGCGGACATCAGCCCCCAGTGCACTGATGTGGACCAGACGTCGCACCCCGGTGGCTTCACAGGCCTGGGCCAGGGTGGTGGGCAGGGTGACATGCGTGCGCTCGAAGGCAGCCTCGTCCCCATGCAGGATGGCCACCAGGTTGACCACCGCATCGTGCCCCGGCAACAGCTGCCGGAGTGCGTGGCCATCGTGCACATTGGCTTGCCGGACCGTCAGCCCCGGCAGATGCTGCACGGGGGCCGCATTGACGGCCCGGCGGGTGGGCACCGTGACGCGATGACCCGCACGAACCAGTTTCTCGCACACATGGCGACCAACGAAACCGCTACCACCGAGGACAAGGATGTTTGACATGGTGGCGCCATCCTAGCGTGTGCGCAAGGCCGAGCGCCCTGTGGGGCCATGGCCACGCGCGGGCGTCAGGGCAGCTCGGTGTTGATCGCGGCGGCGGTGGTTGCCCGGGGGCCCACCGTTCCCAGCCGTGAACGCAGCGACTGGGGCTGACCGGTGAGCACGGCGGCGTAGTTGGTGGTGTTGGACAACACGCGCTTGACGTAATCGCGGGTTTCCTCGAACGGGATGTTCTCGATCCAGACCTCTGCCGGCAGCACCGGCCCGTTGCGCCAGGCGCGGGACCGGCCCGGGCCGGCGTTGTAGGCGGCAGCCGCCAGTGGCAGGGAACCTTCGAAATCATCGAGTGCGAACTTGAGGTAGGCCGTGCCGATCTGGATGTTCGTCTCCCGGTCGGTGATCTGCTGGGGCTGGAAATCCGTCAGGCCGATCTTGCGGGCGGTCCAGCGTGCGGTGGCCGGCATGACCTGCATCATGCCGGAGGCACCCACCCCGGAGCGGGCATCCGACACGAAGCGGCTTTCCTGGCGGATCAGACCGTAGACATAGGCGGGGTCCAGTCCGATCTCGCGCGAGCGGCGAACCACCGCTTCACGGTGCGGCATCGGAAACCGCTGCGCCTGGTCATGGGCTTCGCGGGTGCGCTTGCTGGTGTTGATGCACCGGTCCCAGATTTCCTGCTGGCAGGCCACGGCAGCGGCGGCCAGCAGTTCCCGGTCATTCATGCCGCCCGGGGTGTGCAGGCCCACCGTGTAGTTCCATTCGCGCGTGCCTTCGCTGCGCAAGCCCAGCCGCATGGCGTCCAGCGCCCGCAGCAGCCCGGGGTTGCTGCGCGCCGCCAGCACCTCCTCGGCCGTCAGTGGCGGCGGGGCGGGCGGCACCAGGACCTGCCGGCCCAGGGCCTCCAGGGCGAGCTGTTCGTAGAACCCGCGGGTGGATGCGATGGATTCGTACAGCTGGCGGGCTCGCGCCACGGCGGCAATGGGGTCGGGCTCCTTGAGCACCTCGGTCGCCCTGGCCCGCCAGTAGACCCAGACGGGCTGCTGCTGCATGGCGTCAGGCATGGCCGCAATGGCCTCGCGGACATGCCCCCAGGCGCTTGCCCGCAAGCCCGCCCGGGCCTTCCACGCCAGATGCTCGGGATGCATGAAGCGGTCCTGGCCATTGGCGAAATGGGTCAGTGCGTCGGCCTGCAGCTTCTGCGCCGCGCGTCGGCCGATCACGCCCCAGACCCAGCTGCGCTCCTCCTGCGTGAGCTGGGCCTTCCAGCGGGTGCGGTCCATGTGTCGGGCCGCTGTCTCAGGGTCCGAACTGGCCAGGCGAATCACGGCCAGCGTGACCATTTCCTTGGTTCGGGGGCGGACTGCGGTCAGTTTCTCGTCCAGGAACTTGCCCGGGTCCCGGGCAATGATTTCCAGCTGGTGAGCCCAGTCCTCGTTGAGCAGCCGAACCGCCTGGATGGCCACGGCGGGCTTGCCGGCATCCATGCCCAGCCGGGCGCGTTGCCAGAACACTTCCTTGCCCAGGTGGCCGCTGTCCAGCAGGGCGCGGGCGGCGGTGGCGCAGCCATCCTCCACCTCGGGCTGGGCATGCCAGAGCTGGCGAACTTCCCGCGCGGCGTCCTCGGCCAGCAGGCGCCTGGCCGCTGCATCGAGCATGAGCCCGTAACAGCGCACCTGGCGGTCGTCGTTCATGCGGTAGAGCGGGCGTTCGGTCTCGAAGCGCGCCCAGTCTCTCGCCTTGCCCAGTTGCAGCAGCCAGTCGTTGCGCAACCGGTCTTCCCAGTAGGTGCCCGCGTGGCGGTCCAGCATGGCGCGGATCTCATCGGGACGGGCGGTTTCCAGCCGGGCCCGCATTTCCCAGTAGGCGGCCATCGGTTCAAGGCGGTGTCCGTGCATGCGTGGCAGCAGCTGCGTCAGCTGCGCCGACTGGCCGCGCCGAAAGGCCTCGCGCATCTCCAGCAGGGTGGAATCGGCCGTGCTCTGCGCCCAGGCGGGCACCGCCAGCACCAGCGCGGCCATAATGGCTGTGACACCCTGTTTGAAGCTCATCCGGTTCATTGCTCGATTATGGACAACAAAGACGGTCAGACGGTTCCCGGCAAGCCCGCTGCCGATCCGCGCAAGGCGGCCTGGCGCAAGGCCCTGGTGGACAAGCGCCAAGGCTTGGCCGACCGGGCCTGGCGCAACGATCTGCTGCAGCGTGTGATGCGCGTCTGGCTGATCGATCGACCCGACACGGTCATCGGTGCCTATTGGCCCATCAAGGGCGAATTCGACCCCTTGCCGGCGCTGTTTCGCTGGCAGGAGGCTGGCCTTGAGGAGGATGCCCAGAGCGCGGCACGGCACCGGCGCATCGGCCTGCCGGTGGTCAACAAGATCGACAAGACCCTGACCTTCTACAGCTGGTACCCCGGCTGTCCCATGGAAGAGGATGCGTACGGCATTCCCAAGCCCAAGGACACCGAGATCATCGAGCCAACCCTGATCTTCGTCCCCTGCGTGGGCTTCGGACCCGGCGGCTACCGGCTGGGTTACGGCGGCGGGTTCTATGACCGCACCCTGGCCAGCCTGCGGCCCAAGCCCTTCACGGTGGGGCTGGCGTACGACTTTGCCTATGTGCCGGACATGCAGCCCGAATCCCATGACGTGCCCCTGGACGCGATCCTGGCGGACACCGGGGTCATGTGGCCCGGCCGCTGATCAGGGGTGGTCGGCGTTGGCGTGAACGCGGCTGATCCGCTGTTCGTGCCGCACGATGTAGACCCCGCTGGCCACCACAATGGCGGCACCGATCCAGGTGTGGCTGGCCGGCAGGCTGTGCCATATCAGCCAGTCCAGCCCCACGCCCCAGGCCAGGGCGGTGTATTCGAATGGGGCCACCACGCTGGCCTGTCCGTGCCGGAAGGCCTCGGTGATCGCCAGCTGGCCACAGAAGCCGGTGATGGCCAGCGCCAGCAGCAGACCGGCGTCCGCGGCCTGGATCGGGACCCACTGCGGGGCAGCCAGCACACCGGCGCCCACCGCCATCATCAGCATCAGGGACAGGATCATCGACTCGCTGCTGTCGGTGCGGCTGACCAGCCGGCCACTGACTGCCGCCACCGCATAGCAAAGCGCGGCGCCCAGCACCGCCAGGCCCCCCCAGCTCATGCCGGCCTGCAGGGAGGTGCCACCGGGCTGCAAGGCGATGAGCACGCCGACAAAGCCGGCTGCGATGGCCCACCAGTGGGCCTTGGGTACCCGTTCACCCAGCACGGGGATCGACAGGATGGTGATCAGCAACGGCGAGACAAAGAAGATGGTGTAGGCCGCTGACAGCGGCAGTTCACGCACCCCCCGGGTGAACAGGGCCAGCATGATGATGCCCAGCAGGCCGCGCAGCAGGTGCAGGGGCCAGCGCACGGGCCACAGGCTGTGCCACCGGCGGCGCCAGCCGATGTACAGCAGCACCAGGGGCAGCGCCGTCAGGCCGCGCAGACTGGCGATCTGCAGCACCGGGTAACGCGCGGACAGGGCCTTGAGCACCGCATCCATCAGGGCAAAGCAGCCGACCGCCAGCAGCATGGCAACGATGCTGCGCAGATTGGTGTTGGACGGGGCGGTCAGGTGGTGTGTGGGTGGCATGAGGTGCGAGAGTGTGCATCAGGCCCGGTGCCAGTCTGGGGCCGCCTGTTCTCAGTCGATGTGGTCCACCGCATCCGGGTCGGGCACTTCGCCGATGGCTTCCCGCGTGCGGGCCGCCTCGGCGAGCAGCCAGTCGCAGAAGGCCTTGACCTCCGGCCGTTGCGTGCCCCGGGGCGCGGTCACCAGCCAGTAGACCAGGGGCGAGTCCAGGCGCATCCCGGGCAGCGGTTCGACCAGATCGCCGCTGGCCAGGCTCTCGGCCACCAGGGGCAGCCGGGCCAGGGCCACGCCTTGTCCCGTCAGCGTGGCCTGCACGATCTGGTGGGCATAGTTGAAGTACAGCCAGCGTTTGGGGCTGAGGCGCTCACGCCCGGCCCGGGCGCCCGGTCGGACGCGGGCGGCGCCTGCATGCGTGTCAAGCCAGCGCTGCCAGGTCAGCCATTCCAGGTGGCGCGTGCGGTGGGCATCGCCTGCCTCGATCAGCGTGCAGTCGGCCAGGTCCTCGATGCGGTTGATGGGGCGCGAGCGCAGCAGCCACGGACTGGCCACCGGTGTCAGCTGTTCGCCAAAGAGCCGGATGGCCTGGGCTGGTACCGCCTGAGGCACCGCGTAGCGCAAGGCCAGGTCCACATCGGCCGTGCCCAGGTCCACGGCCACATCGGACGCGTCGATGCGGATGTCGATGTCGGGGTGCGCTCGCTGAAAGGCCTCCAGCCGCGGAATGAGCCACATCGAGGCAAACGAGGCCGAGGTCGTCACCGCCACGCTGCGGCGCCCCGCGCTCTGGCGGATCATTCGCACAGCCGCATCAATCCGGTCCAGCGAGGTGCTGACGGCGCGCAGCAGCATCGATCCGGTGCTGGTGAGTTCGACGGCACGGGTGTGTCGCAGGAACAGGACCGACCCGACCTCGTCTTCCAGCGTCTGGATCTGCCGGCTGACGGCGCTCTGGGTGAGAGAAAGCTCCTCTGCGGCAGCGCGGAAGTTCAGGAGGCGGGCCACCGCTTCAAAGGCGCGCAAGTGGCCGACCGAGATCGGTCGGGAGCGAGGGTGGCTGGTACCGAGGGCCATGGATCAGACTTTTCCCGGGCAGTGGATTGATGCTTGAAACGAATCAATAGCTTAGCGCCTTTTCATTGGACGTGGGAGACGACTGGCGGGAAGATGACTGCTCGTCGGAAACCCAAGGAGAGCACCATGTCCCTCGCTCATCAAGTTGAACCCTGCACCGTGGCCGGAGCGTGGCGTCTGCTCCCCGGCAGCGCCATGAGTCTGAAGCCGAAAGCAGATGCCGTGTTGCGCCTGCGCCGTGGTGGCGTCTGGGTCACCCTGGGGGAGACTGACCACGGCATGCCCGATGCCTCTGGCGACCGTTTCCTGCGGGAGGGGGAGGCGCTGCTTGTGCCAGCCGGGGCCAGGGTGGTCATGGAGAGTCTGCAGTCACAGGGGACCGATGGCCCGGTGTTGTTTGACTGGACCGATCTGGCGGTGAACCCGGCTGCTTCGAGCCGCTTCCGCCGGGAAGTGGTCACACCCTCTCGTGAGCTGGTGCTTGCGCTGGGACAGGCTGCCGTGGCGCTGGTGCGTGTGTTGCGTGGCCTGCTGGGCTACAGCGAGTATCTGGTGGCCGGGCGTGGCCGGGTGCTCACCCCACTGGAATCCATGCGTTCCTGATGTGGCGCCAGGGCGCGGGGATGGGAGAATCGGTCATGGCCAGACCCCGCTCCGCCTCCCACGACCTCAAGCGCGACCAGATCCTCGATGTGGCGGCGCAGTGCTTTGCCCGCCAGAGCTTTCCTGCCGCCAGCATGAACGACATCGCCACGGCCTGTGGCACCAGCAAGGCCCGGCTCTATCACTACTACGAGAGCAAGGACGCCATCCTGTTCGACCTGCTCGATCGTTACACCCAGCGGCTGCTGGCACTGATCGGTGAGGCCGAGGCGCGCGCCCAGCGCAAGAACCTGAGTGAGCGCGAAGCCCTCAACGAGCTGGTAAGGGCGTTCCTGACCGAGTACGAAAGCAGCGCCACGCGCCATGTGGCGCTGGTTTCTGACACCAAGTTTCTGGGGGATGGGCAGCGGGAACTCATCCTCAACCGCCAGCGCGACGTGGTGGCGGCGTTCACCCGGTTTCTCAAGCGGGCCTATCCCGACCGGGTGACCCCGGCGAACCAGACGGCGCTGACCATGATGCTGTTCGGCATGATCAACTGGACCTTCACCTGGTTGCGGCCGGGTGGCACCATGAGTTACAGCGCCTTTGCCGACGAGGTGGTACAGGTGCTGGAGCATGGCCTGTCCCGGGCATGACCTCCCCGGTCATCGGGAATCTGTCATTTACTGATGTGAAATCGGTTTCGATTAGGTAAAATTCAAGCACTGTCCTGACACCCCCACGGAGACCACCATGAGCAAAGCCTTTGCCTCCCAGGCCGACCTGGAAGACAAGAAGATCACCTTCGAACAGCTCAGCGCCCACTGCTGGGCCTACACCGCCGAGGGCGACCCGAACTCCGGCGTGATCATTGGTGACCAGTACATCATGGTCAGCGACGCCACGGCCACGCCGGCCATGGCGCGCGACCTGATCGCCAAGATCCGCACCGTCTCCGACAAACCGATCAAGTACGTCCTGCTGACGCATTACCACGCGGTGCGCGTGCTGGGTGCCAGTGCCTACGTGGCGGAGGGTGCCACCGAAATCATCGCCAGCCGTGGCACCTACGAGCTGATCGTCGAGCGCGGTGCCCAGGACATGAAGAGCGAGATGGAGCGCTTCCCGCGCCTGTTCCGCGGTGCCGATTCGGTGCCGGGCCTGACCTGGCCGACCATGGTCATCGGTGACGGCAAGCCGGGCCGCCAGGGAACGCTGGAAGTGGATCTGGGTGGCGTGAAAGTGCAGATCTGGCACCCGGGCGCCGGTCATACCCGCGGCGACACCATCGCCTGGGTCGAGGACGAGAAGGTGCTGTTCAGCGGTGACCTGGTCGAGTACGAAGCCGGCGTCTACACCGGTGATGCCCAGCTGGAAGAGTGGCCCGCCACCCTGGAAGCGCTGCGCGAACTCAAGGCCGAGTTCATCGTGCCCGGCCGTGGTGAAGCCATGAAGGGCAATGCCGACGTCAACAAGGCGCTGGACTACACCCAGCGGTGGGTGACCACCCTGTTCCAGGCAGGCAAGGAAGCTGTGGCCGCCGGCATGGACCTCAAGGCCGCGATGGCCCACACCCGCAAGAGCATGGACCCGGTCTTCGGCCATGTGTTCATTTACGAGCACTGCCTGCCGTTCGACGTCAGCCGTGCCTACGACGAGGCCAGCGGCATCAAGAACCCGCGCATCTGGACGGCCGAACGCGACAAGGAGATGTGGGCCTCGCTTCAGAACTGAGCGTTCTGCAGCGCTTCCATCAGCAAAAAGACCCGCCTTGGCGGGTCTTTTTGCATCGGGCTCGGCGATGAGCTTCGGGAGATCAGTCGGTGCTGCTGTTCTCTTCGTCCTCGCTGTCTGCGGTGGACGAGGTGCTGTCCGCCACCTTGACGTCGACTTCCTCGGTGGCCCGGCCTTCGCGGCCGGCGCTGTCCACCACGGTCAGGGTCACCTTGTACGTTCCGGCCTTTTCGTAGGTGTGGGTGACGGTCTTGCCGTCACCGCTGTTGCCGTCCCCGAAATCCCAGTCGTAGGACACGGCCACGTTGTCCTCCGGCACGTTGGAGATCATGGTTTCGGAGGCGTCAAAGCTGACTTCCTCGCCGGCGATGACGGGCGATGGCGACACCGAAATCACCGGAATCGGGATGCAGGCCACGAGTGTCAAACTGGCAAGGCCGGCCAACAGCCAGCGGCTCAATCGGTGGGCGATCATGTGTTTCCCCTGTCGTCGTTGGTTGTTCTTCAGACCGTTTCACTATAGCAAGTGCCGACGGCCATTGCCAGCCGCTTCACAGGAAGCGTTCGAGCAGGCGGCGCGACGCCCGGTCCAGCTGGCTGCTGTCCCGGATCTCGAAGACCACCCCATGCCCGCCAGTCACCAGCAGGCGCCGGGTCCCGGGCAGGCGGCGGATGTCTTCTTCACCCTTGAGAACCAGTTCCGTCGGCCCCCGGTCGGTGTCCACCTGCCAGGTGCTGGGGGTGGCAAAGGTCGACACCGCACGGATGCGCTCGATGACCGGCGAGAAATTGCGCTCCTCGATGGCTGCGGTCACCGCCTTTCTCTGCGGCTCACCCAACTGGTCCAGGTGGGCAATGAAGGCGCACTCGTGTCCGTCCGGGCCGACGATGGAGATCGCTTCCTGCGGGGCGGTCAGGGGAAACGAACAGACAACCTGCACGTTCTCCACCGCGGTGCCACCGGCGGGGGTGAACACCCAGCGGCCGAAGGCATTGCGCTGAAGATCGAAAGAGGTGCTCGGGCTCATGCGCTGACTCCTGTCGTGTGGGCGGAGGGCTGTGGCAAGCGGTGCGCCAGCACATTGGCATCGTGTTCAGCGTCCTCGGCGGCCGCGTGGCGGGCCTGGGCTTCATACAGGCGCCAGTAGTGGCCCTGCCGCGCCATCAAGTCCTCGTGCGGGCCGACCTCGACCACTTCGCCCCGGTCCATGACCACCAGCCGGTCGGCCTTGCGCAGGGTGGACAGGCGGTGGGCAATCGCGATCGTGGTGCGTCCCTGTACCAGGTTGTCCAGGGCTTTCTGGATCTCCTTTTCCGTCTCGGTGTCCACGGCCGAAGTGGCTTCGTCCAGGATGAGGATCTTCGGGTCGATCAGCAGCGCGCGGGCAATGCTGATGCGCTGGCGTTCGCCGCCCGACAGGCCCTGGCCCCGTTCGCCCACCAGCGAGTCATAGCCCTGGGGCAGGCGCAGGATGAAGTCGTGCGCATGGGCGGCGCGCGCCGCTGCCACGATTTCCTCGCGGGTGGCGCCAGGCTTGCCGTAGGCGATGTTTTCGGCGACGGTGCCGAAGAACAGGAAAGGTTCCTGCAACACCAGCCCGATGTGCTGCCGGTAGTCGGCGACCCGGAAACGCCGCACGTCGGTGCCGTCCAGCAGGATGCGGCCGTCGGTGACGTCGTAGAAGCGGCAGATCAGATTGACCAGTGTGCTCTTGCCCGAGCCGCTGTGGCCGACCAGGCCGATCATTTCGCCAGGCCGGATGTCCAGGCTCAGTCCCTTGATGATTGCGCGGTTGCCGTAGCGGAAGGCAATGTTCTCGATGGTCACGCCGCCACGCACCACCGGATCGCGCACCGGGTCGGTGGGTTCGGGCACGTTGGAGACGTGGTCCAGGATGTCGAAGATCCGCTTGGCACCGGCGGCGGCCTTCTGGGTGACCGACACGATGCGGCTCATCGAATCGAGCCGGCCGTAGAAGCGGCCGATGTAGGCAATGAAGGCGGTCAGCACACCCACGGTGATGTCGCCCTTGCTGATCTGCCAGATGCCAAAGGCCCAGACCACCAGCAGGCCCACATCGGTCAGCAGGGTGACGGTGGGGGTGAACAGGCTCCATGTCTTGTTGATGCGGTCGTTGACGGCCAGGTTGAGCTGGTTCGCCTCACGGAACCGGGTGGCTTCCCGGCGTTCCTGCGCAAACGCCTTGACCACCCGGATGCCGGGAATGGTGTCGGCCAGCACATTGGTCACGTCACCCCATACCCGGTCGATCTTTTCGAAGCCGGTGCGCAGGCGGTCGCGCACCAGATGGATCATCCAGGCGATCAGGGGCAGCGGCAGCAGCGTCACGAGCGCCAGCCAGGGGTTGATCGAGAACAGGATGACCGTGGTCATGCCCAGCATCAGCACGTCGGTGGCGAAATCCAGTGCGTGCAGCGACAGGAATACCGACAGCCGGTCGGTTTCGGAGCCGATGCGGGCAATCAGGTCTCCGGTGCGTTTGGCGCCGAAGTAGTCCAGCGACAGACCCAGCAGGTGTTCGAAGGCGCTGGTGCGCAGGTCGGCTGCGATGCGCTCGGACACCAGCGCCAGCAGCCAGGTGCGGGCCCAGCCCAGCCCCCAGGCGAGCAGGCCGGCGCCCAGCAGGCCACCGAGCAGCAGCATGACGTAGCCCGAGTCGATCTGCTGCCCGTTCTGGAACGGAATCAGCACATCGTCCATCAGCGGGATCGTCAGGTAGGGCGGTACCAGCGTGGCGGCGGTGGACGCCAGCGTCAAAAGGAAGCCGGCCAGCAGTTGCCAGCGATAGGGCCGGGCAAAGCGCCACAGGCGCAGCAGCACCCGGGTCGATGGCGGCTGCGACAGCTGCCGCTCGCAGGCCTCGCATTCGTCGCTGTCCGGGGGCAGGGCAGCGCCACAAGTGGGGCAACGTGTCTGGGCATCGTCGGCCCATCCGTCGCCACTGCGCAAGGCCTGCGTCACGCTGACAAACTGCCGCTGCAGGCGCAGCGCCGCCGCGGTGTGCGCCAGCGTGAAGCGCCAGCGGGCCCGGACACCTTCCGGTCCCGCCAGATCCAGGGTGGCCACCCCGGCCTGATCGGTGTGCAGCAACTGCAGGTCCGGTTCAAGATCGTGACGTTGCCAGCCGGCGTCACGGTTGTAGTACCAAAGTGCCGATCGGGTCAGCAGCAACTGGCCTTCGTCGAAGCGGCCCTGGGCATTGAGGTCGATGGTCAGTCTGGCCACGACATCCTCGGTGGGCAGGTCGGGCGGCAGGAGGGAGGTAGGGGAAAGCTGCATGACAGCGAGATTGTGCGTCATCCCTGCATGGCTGGCGCGCCACGATCCGTCACGTTTTCTTGGGCGGGCAACGTCTGGAAGCCCCAAGTTGGGCGCAGAATATGAGGCTGTGCGCCTCATGGTGCGCTGGGCGGCAGGGTTTCTTGTCCTGCCAGTGTGCGTTGTTCGCCTTGATTTATGCATTCACACCGATTCACCCTGACCGTCCTGCGGCACCGTTTCCTGGGGGGCCCCAATGTCTGGACCTACCGCTCGGCCATGGAAGTCTGGCTGGATCTGGGTGAGCTGGAAGAGCGCCCGTCCAACACCATTGAGGGCCTGACCGATCGCCTGCTCGCGATGCTGCCAGGGCTGGAGGCCCATCACTGCGGCGTTGGCGAGCATGGCGGTTTCCTGCAGCGCCTGCGGGAGGGGACCTGGGCCGGCCATGTGCTGGAGCACTGCATCATCGAGCTGCTCAACCGCGCCGGCATGCCCACGGGCTTCGGCCAGACGCGCAGCACCTCGCAGCATGGCGTCTACCGCATGGTGTTCCGGGCGCGCAACCAGGAAACGGCCGAGGCGGCGCTGCGCCACGGGCATGCCCTGCTGGAAGCCGCGATCAACAACGAGCCCTTCGATGTCGGGCAGGCCGTGGTGCAGCTGCGGGAAGTGGTCGACTCCACGTGGCTGGGTCCCTCGACCGCGGCCATCGTCAATGCCGCCACCGAGCGGCGCATTCCTTTTCAGCGCCTGAACGACGGCAACCTGGTTCAGCTGGGCGAGGGTGCCCGTCAGCGCCGCATCTGGACCGCCGAGTCTGACCTGACCAGCGCGATTGCCGAAAACATCGCCTGCGACAAGGACCTGACCAAGACGCTGCTGCAATCGTGCGGTGTACCCGTGCCGGAGGGGCAGGTGGTCAACAGCCCCGCCGAAGCCTGGGAAGCGGCGCAGGACATCGGACTGCCCGTCGTGGTCAAACCGTCCGACGCGAACCACGGTCGTGGTGTCTCGCTGGAACTGTCTGATCAGGCCGACATCGAGCGTGCTTTCGGCATTGCCGAGGCTGAGGGCAGCGACGTGATGGTCGAGCGCTACATCCGTGGCAACGAGCACCGGGTGCTGGTCGTGGGCGGCAAGGTGGTGGCCGCCTGTCGTGGCGAAAGCCTGTGGATCACCGGCGATGGCGTTTCCACGGTGCGTGCCCTGATCGACAGCCAGCTCAACAGCGATCCCCGCCGCGGTGAGGCCGAGGAGTTTCCGCTGGAGACCATCCGCCTGGAGCGCGAGCCGGCCATGTGCCTGCTGCTGGAGCGCCAGGGACTGGGGCCGGATGCGGTGCCCGAAGCCGGTCGCAAGGTGCTGGTGCAGCGCAACGGCAACATGGCCTTTGACTGCACCGACGAGGTGCACCCCGAGGTCGCCTACATGGCCGGACTCGCCGCGCGAATCGTCAACCTGGACATCGCCGGCATCGACATGGTCACCGAGGACATCAGCCGGCCGCTGCAGGAAGTGGGCGGCGCGATTGTCGAGGTCAATGCGGGCCCGGGTCTGCTCATGCACCTCAAGCCCGCGGTCGGGCAGCCACGCCCGGTGGGCGAGGCCATCATCGATCACCTGTTCGGCACCACCGACCCATCGCCGGGACGAATTCCCCTGATCGGGGTGGCCGGCACACGACAGACCCGCCTGGTGTGCGCGGCAGCTGCCTACCTGATGGATCTGGGTCAGGGGCCTGCCGGTCGCGCCAGCCAGGATGGCATCTTCGTGGGGCGCCGCCGCCTGGAGCCGGTCGGGGATGACTACTGGGCGCAGTGCCGCCGCCTGCTCATGAACCGCGAAATCCACAGCCTGGTGGTCGAAAGCACGCCCAGACTGGTGCTGGACCGGGGCTTGCCCTATGACCGTTGCCTGGTGGGTGTCGTCACCGACCTGGGCGGCTGGGAAGACCTGTCCGATCACGACATCCAGGACGCCAGCGGCATGCCCCGCGTGTTGCGCACCCAGGTGGATGTGGTGCTCGATCACGGGGCTTGCGTGCTCAACGCCGACGACCCGGCGGTCGCCGCGCTGTCGGCGCACTGCGATGGCGAGTGCTACTGGTATGGCGCCAGCACCGTGCCCGAGGGCATGCCCGGTACCCGCATGGTTCGCCGCGATGGGGAGGCCATCTGCCTGTGCGACCGCGGCGAGATCGTGGCGCGCGCCCAGATGCCGTCCCTGGATGGTGACGAGCAGGCCACTGCCATCTGTGCTGCGGCTGCCGCGGCCTGGGCGGCTGGCCTGTCGCCCGCCCTGATTTCCGCCGGCCTGGAGCGCTTCGACAGCCAGGCCCGCCCCTGAGCCAACGGTCGCAGCACCCACCGCCGATCACCCGAGTTCCGCACCCTTCATTCGAGCCATTGCGCCATGGACATTTCCCGCATCCGGGCCTTGCGCGGTCCCAACCTCTGGACACGCCAGACGGCCATCGAGGCCATCGTTCACTGTGAGCCCGCCGAGCGCTCCATCGTCAACCTGCCCGGTTTCGAGGCCGAATTGCGGGCCCGCTTTCCGCAGCTGGAGCCCTGGCGCAGGCCCCAGGAAGATGTTTCCCTGGCCCACGTGCTCAAGCTGGTGGCGCTGGCCTTGCAGGCGCAGGCGGGTTGTCCCGTCAGTTTTTCCCGCTGCACCGAAACGGTGGAGCAGGGCACCTACCAGGTGGTGGTCGAGTACACCGAAGAGCAGGTCGGGCGCGATGCCCTGAAGGCGGCCGAACGTCTCATCGCGGTCGTCCGGGGCATCGACAAGGATCCGTTCGATGTCGATGCCGTGATTGCCGCGTTGCGCGAACTGGACGAGGATGTGCGTCTGGGCCCGTCCACCGGGTCGATCGTGAACGCCGCCGTGGCCCGTGGCATCCCCTACCGTCGCCTGACGCAGGGCTCGCTCGTGCAGTTCGGCTGGGGTGCCCGTCAGCGGCGCATCTGGGCCGCCGAGGTCGACGGCACCAGTGCCGTGTCCGAGAGCATTGCCCAGGACAAGGACCTGACCAAGACGCTGTTGCGCGCCGCTGGCGTGCCCGTGCCCTGGGGACGCCCGGTCTCCAGCGCCGAAGACGCCTGGGCCGCGGCCATGGAGCTGGGGCTGCCCGTGGTGGTCAAGCCGCTGGATGGCAACCAGGGCAAGGGCGTGACGGTCAACATCGTCGACCGGGAACACCTGGAACTGGCCTATCGCGTGGCCGCCGAGTATGGCCAGCCGATGGTCGAGAAATTCCTGCCCGGCAGCGATTTCCGCATGCTGGTTGTCGGTGACCGGCTGGTGGCGGCTGCCCGCCGTGACCCGCCCCAGGTCATCGGGGATGGCGAGCACACGGTCCGCGA
>JAJPEW010000177.1 GCA_021166755.1 Hydrogenophaga sp.
GCGCTGGCCTGAATGGCCCTGGAGATGGGCACATGATCCCAGCCCGGCCGACCGAAAGGCACCGGTTCTCCGGTATCGAGTTCGGTCGCCACCAAGGTCAGACGGGCGCGCAACTCCCGAAAATCGTTGGTTCGCCCATCCCGGCTGAACATCTCCTGGATCTGAAGGTGGATGTCTTCGTTGTCCAGCACACCGGTGGGCAATGCAGCACCCAGCCGCTCGAACGCCTGCGTCATCGTGCGGCCGCGGACCATCCAGTCCCATGCAGCGTCACCCAGCAGCGAAGGCAGGCGTGCCGTTCTGGCGCAGAACTCGCCCCAGGCCGGGGTCATCAGTCGTGCGGGGTCAAAACGATCGTCAGGATCGCTGGCGTCGATGAAGGCACGGCACATCTGCCGGGGCGTCAGCCCATTGGCCAGCCCCGCCGCGATGAATCCGCCAGCCGACACGCCCACGTAGTGGCTGCAATGGTTGACCTGCAGACCTGACAGGCAGTCGTCGAGCGCGCACAGCGCCCCGATCTCATAGATGGCACCCAATGGTCCGCCGCCGGCAAAAGCCAGCGCCACCCGTGTCGCCGGCGTCGTGCGGCGTGCAGCGGCAGAGGGACGATGGCCTGGGCGTGTACGGGGCATGAGGTCAAGTGTAGTGCGCTGTCAGATCAGCAGATGCTGCGATGCAGCAGAGCTTCAGAATGCACGAAGGGGCGCATGGCGCCCCTTCGTGGTGGTTCCTCGGGTCCCGGCGGACCCGGCCTTCCTCAGGCAGGCTTGGCCGCCTTCCTGGCCGGCGCCTTGCGCGGAGCCGCCTTGGGGGCGGAACTGGAAGCGGCCTTGACGGGCGTCTTGGCCGCTGCCCTGGCAGGGCGCTTGGCCGTCTTGCGCACAGGAGCCGGCTGACCACCCAGGGACTGCACCTGACTGGTGAGGCTGTCGATGCGCTCGAGCAGGCCCTCGATGTCCCGCGCCGACGGAACCCCCAGCTTGCCCAGCGCCTTGGCCACGCGCTCCTCGAACAGCGTTTCCAGCTTGTCCCACTGACCGGCGGCCTTGGACGAGATGTCGCTGGCCATGTGACTGACGCGGCTGGTGGCCTCATTGATGCGTTCCTCGGCCACCGACTGCGTCTTGCGCTGGATGGTCAGGCCTTCCTTGACCAGGGTCTCGAACACTTTCCCGCCCTCCTCCTGCGCCTTGGAAAAAGCACCCAGACCCGCCAGCCAGATCTGCTGGGCCGACTCGCGGATGGCGCCACTGAGGGCACCGTTGCCTGCGGCAGCGGTGGCGGTGGATTTGGCGGACTTCTTCGCGGCGGTGGATTTCTGGATCTTCTTGACCATCGTGGGCTCCATGAATAGACGGGCGGAAAGCAACTGAGCAGCTGCGTGCTTTTTTCAATGTATGCCGAGCGTCCCGGGGTTTGTAGGGTCACGCAACTAAAGAGTACGACCGTTCGCAAGCTTGATCACGGGTTTCTATGGAAGGCGATCGACGGCGACATCGTCAAGAATGCGGCCTACAAACCAGGCCATCAGGAGAGTTCCCATGCAGTACTTCGTTACCGGTGCTACCGGCTTCATTGGCAAGCGGCTCGTCAGGAAACTGCTGGAGCGGAAAGGGTCGGTGGTCCATTTCCTGATCCGGCCGGAAAGCGAGGGCAAGGTGGCGGGCCTGCGCGAGTACTGGGGACTCAAGGGCAGCGCAGCCAACCGTGCCGTGCCGGTGTTCGGGGACCTCACCGCCAAGCGACTGGGCGTCACGGCCGAGGTGCAGCGGCAACTCAAGGGCCAGATCGATCATGTGTACCACCTGGCGGCGGTCTACGATCTGGAGGCCGACGAAGAAAGCCAGGTCGCGGTCAACATCGAAGGCACGCGCCATGCCGTGGATTTCGCCAAGGCGGTGGGGGCGGGCCACTTCCACCATGTCTCGTCGATCGCCGCCGCGGGGCTCTACGAGGGGGTGTTTCGCGAGGACATGTTCAGCGAGGCCGAGGGGCTCGACCACCCCTACTTCAGCACCAAGCACGAGAGCGAGAAGATCGTGCGCACCGAATGCAAGCTGCCCTGGACCGTCTACCGCCCGGCGGTGGTGGTGGGCGACAGCCAGACCGGCGAGATGGACAAGATCGACGGCATCTACTACTTCTTCAAACTGATCCAGCGCCTGCGGCAGATCCTGCCGCCGTGGATGCCCAGCGTGGGGCTGGAGGGCGGGCGCATCAACATCGTGCCGGTGGACTATGTGGTTGCGGCACTCGATCACATCAGCCACGGCCGGCGCGAGGGTGGCGAGTGCTTTCACCTGGTCGATCCGGTCGGCTACCGGGTGGGCGACGTGCTGGACATCCTGAGCAAGGCCGCACACGCACCGCGGATGAACCTGTTCGTCAACGCCGCCCTGCTCGGCTTCATTCCCAAGAGCGTGAAGAAGGGGCTGATGGCCGTGGCGCCGGTCAGGCGCGTCTACCGGGCCATCATGCAGGACCTCGGGCTGCCCGAGGACATGATGAGCTTCGTCAACTACCCGACGCGCTTCGACTGCCGGGAAACCACGGCCGCCCTCAAGGGCAGCGGCATCACCTGCCCCAACCTCAAGGACTACGCCTGGCGGCTGTGGGACTACTGGGAACGGCACCTCGATCCGGACCTGCACATCGACCGCAGCCTGCGTGGCACGGTGGCCGGCAAGGTGGTGCTGGTGACCGGGGGCAGTTCGGGCATCGGCCTGGCCGCGGCCCACAAATTCGCCGAGGCCGGCGCCGTCACCATCATCTGTGGGCGCGATCAGGACAAGCTCGACGAGGCCTGCGCCGATGCCAAGGGGCGTGGGCACGCGTTCATCGCCTATCCGGTCGATCTGGCCGACATGGCCGACTGTGACCGGTTCATCCAGCTGCTCATCGCCAACCACGGCGGGGTCGACTTCCTCATCAACAACGCCGGACGGTCCATCCGCCGCGCCATCGAGAGCAGCTACGACCGTTTCCACGATTTCGAGCGCACCATGCAGCTGAACTACTTCGGCTGCCTGCGTGTGACCATGGGGCTGCTGCCGGGCATGGTGGCCAAGCGCAAGGGGCACATCGTCAACATCAGCTCGATCGGGGTGCTCACCAACGCGCCACGCTTCTCGGCCTATGTGGCCAGCAAGGCGGCGCTGGATGCCTGGACACGCTGCGCATCGTCGGAGTTTGCCGACCAGGGCATCTCGTTCACGACCATCAACATGCCACTGGTGCGCACGCCCATGATCGCACCGACACAGATCTACAAGAACGTCCCGACCCTCAGCCCGGATGAGGCCGCAGACATGATTGCGCAGGCCTGCATCTACAAACCGGTGCGCATCGCCACCCGCCTGGGCGTGACCGGCCAGGTGCTGCACGCCTTCGTGCCGAGAATCGCGCAGATCATCATGAACACGAGCTTTCGCATGTTCCCGGACTCGTCGGCCGCCAAAGGCGAGAAGGGTGCCCGACCGCAGCTGTCGCCCGAGGCGATTGCCATGCAGCAGATGATGCGCGGCATTCACTTCTGAGACCGCCAGCCCGGCGGGGTGGGCTTGTCCTCCTACAATTTCGGGCATCCAACCTACACACGCCCACCCACCATGACCAGCCCGAACCACACGCCCGTCGATCTGTCCCATGTCCAGCCCATGGAGAAGGCCGAGATCCTGGCCCAGGCACTGCCGTACATCCGCAAGTACCACGGCAAGACGATGGTCATCAAGTACGGCGGCAACGCCATGACCGACCCCGCCCTGCAGCAGGCCTTTGCCGAGGACGTGGTGCTGCTCAAGCTGGTGGGCATCAACCCGGTGGTGGTGCATGGCGGTGGCCCGCAGATCGAGACGTTGCTGCAGCGCCTGGGCAAGAAGGGGCAGTTCATCCAGGGCATGCGGGTGACCGATGCCGAAACCATGGAAGTGGTCGAATGGGTGCTGGGCGGCGAGGTGCAGCAGGACATCGTCGGCCTGATCAACGCTGCCGGCGGCAAGGCGGTGGGCCTGACGGGCCGCGATGGCGCGATGATCCGCGCGCGCAAGCTGCGCCTGTCGGATCAGCAGAACCCGTCCGTCGAGCACGATGTCGGCCAGGTGGGCGACATCGTGTCGATCGACCCCTCGGTGGTCAAGGCCCTGCAGGACGACCAATTCATTCCGGTGGTCAGCCCCATCGGTTTCGGCGAGCACAACGAGAGCTACAACATCAACGCCGACGTGGTGGCGGCCAAGCTGGCGACCGTGCTGCAGGCCGAGAAGCTGCTGATGCTGACCAACATCCGCGGCGTGCTGGACAAGGCTGGTGAGCTGCTGACCGAGCTGACGGCCCGCCGCATCGACGAACTCTGTGCCGACGGCACCATCAGTGGCGGCATGATTCCCAAGATTGCCGGTGCGCTGGACGCGGCCAAGAGTGGCGTGCACGCCGTGCACATCATCGACGGCCGGGTGCCGCATGCGCTGCTGCTGGAGGTGCTGGGCGACCAGCCGTTCGGCACCATGATCAAGGGATGATGGCACCCAAACGTCAGCGCTGACGCCATGCGACTCCTTCTGGTTGAAGACGATGTGATGGTGGCCAGCGGCATGAAGCTGGGGCTGTGCGATGCCGGCTACACGGTGGACTGGGTCGGCAGCGGTGAGCGCGCCGTGCAGGCCCTGGAGGCCGAGAGCTTCGACCTGGCCATCGTCGACATCGGGTTGCCCGGTATGGACGGCCTGCAGCTGACACAGCGCATCCGTGCCAGCGGCTGCACCATGCCGGTCCTCATCCTCACGGCGCGAGATGCCTTGCAGGACCGCGTGCAGGGGCTGGACCTGGGGGCCGACGACTACATGCTCAAACCCTTTGAGCTGCCCGAGTTGCTGGCCCGCCTGAGGGCCCTGCTGCGTCGGTCACAGGCCGCCACGTCGGCTGTCCTCAGCTTCGGGCCGCTGGAGATGGACACCGCGCACCGGCGGGTCACCCTGGCCGGACAGCTCATGGAACTGGGGCCGCGCGAATGGTCCGTGCTGGAGTACCTGCTGCTGCAGGCGCCCAAACCGGCCGCCAAGGACAAGCTGCTGGCGGCCCTCACCGGATGGGACAAGGAGATCACGCCCAACGCCATCGAGGTGTACATCTCCCGGCTTCGCGCCAAGCTTGATCCCGCCGGCGTGGCGCTGCGCTCGATCCGGGGTTTCGGCTACCGGCTGGAACTGGCAGCCGGCAGCTGACATGCAGGCACCTGACCAGGCCGACGCCCAGCGCGGCGTGCTGTGGGGCCTGCAGCGACGCCTGCTGCTCCTGCTGTTGCTGCCCCTGGGCATGCTCGGCCTGCTCAGCGGCGTGCTGCACTACCAGAGCGCCGGCAACATCGCCCAGCAACAGGACCAGCGCCTGCAGAAGCTCATCCCGCTGCTGGCGGACTCCGTGGTGGTGACCGCCCGCGCCGGCGAGCGACTGGCGGGTCGCGAAAATGGCGAACCGATCGAGGCACAGCGGCCCGGTCTGGTCCTGCTGCTAGCCCCCCCGGTGGAGGAGTTCCTGAAGGAGCAGGAGGGCTACGCGGCCTATGCCATTCTGGATGCCAACGGGGTGCCGCTGCTGGGTGATACCTGGTTGCCCACCGTCCTGCCGTCGACGACGGAACCGGAGTTCCTGAGCGTGGTCGAGGGAGGCATCACCTACCGGGTGGTGGCCCAGCGCAGCGGATCGGCGGCGGGAGACCTGATCCTGATGCTGGCCGACGGCTCGGATGCCCGGCAGCAATGGCTCCATTCGGTCCTGCTCAGGGTGCTTCTGCCCAATTTGCTCTTGCTGCTGGTGGCGGGTGTCGGCGTGACCTGGGCCGTGTCACGGGCGATGCGCCCGCTGCTGGACCTGAAGCTGGCGGTGGAGCGGCGCTCACCGCGTGACCTCAGCCCGATCGATGGTGAACACGCACCGGCCGAAGTGCGCCCGCTGGTGCTGGCCCTGAACCGGCTGTTCGGTCTGGTCAATGCGCAGAGCGAAGCCCAGCGGCGTTTCGTGGCCGACGCGGCACACCAGTTGCGCACTCCGCTGGCGGGCCTGCAGTCCCAGGTCGAGGCCTGGGCCCAGGCTTCGCGCAGCGCCACGGCGGGGGACTCCATTGCCTTGCCCGTGGAGCAGGTCCGTCGCCTGCGAGACGCCACCCGGCGCACCTCCCAGCTGGCCAACCAGTTGCTGGCGCTGTCCCGCGCCGATGCGGCCAGCGCGGACACGCAGCCGCTGCAGCAGGTGGACCTGCGCGAGCTGTCCGAGAACATTCTGGCGCTGTATCTGGACCAGGCGGCGGACAAGCAGATCGACCTGGGGCTGGAGGCTTTGCCCGCCCTGGCACGCGGTCATGCGTGGCTGCTTCGGGAACTGCTCATCAACCTGGTGGACAACGCCATCAAGTACACCCCGTGTGGCGGCAGCGTGACCCTGCGCTGCGGGCAGAGCCTGAGCGCCAGCGGGGCCCGGGAGGCCTGGCTGGAGGTGGAGGACGACGGTCCCGGCATTCCCGCACACGAAATCGACAAGGCACTGCAGCGCTTCTACCGGGTGCCGGGTACGGCCGGCGAGGGCAACGGGTTGGGGCTGGCCATCGCCGACGAGATCGCGCGCACCCACCACACGCAACTGAACCTGCGACCTGGCGCGCAAGGGCGCGGGCTGTGCATACGGGTCAGGCTGGAGGGCGCTCACTGAGGACCGGATCGGGTGCCCGAAGGCCTGTGCGAAAATGTTTCAGGGGATACCGATACCCGGGCCGCGGGCCGGCCACCCGTCACAGACCACGGATTGCTCACCATGACTTCCAGCGCACCCGAGCCTTCGACGACCGCCGAACCCGAACTCTCGACCACAGGTGCGGAGACTCCGGGCTCGGAATCCCCGGCGCGCAAGCGTCCCCGTCCGGGAGAGCGCCGTGTGCAGATCCTGCAGACCCTGGCCAGCATGCTCGAACAACCGGGCACCGAAAGAATCACGACGGCGGCCCTGGCCGCCCGCCTGGACGTCAGCGAGGCGGCCCTGTACCGCCACTTCGCCAGCAAGGCGCAGATGTTCGAAGCCCTGATCGACTTCATCGAGCAGTCGGTCTTCGGCCTGATTCAGCAGGTCAATGACCGCGAGGCCGATCCCTTGCAGCGCTGCCGGCGCCTGGTGGCCCTGCTGTTGCAGTTCGGCGAAAAAAACCCCGGTATGACCCGCGTGATGGTGGGGGACGCGCTGGTGTACGAGAACGAACGCCTTCAACAGCGCATGAACCTGTTTTTCGACAAGATCGAAGCCAGCCTGCGCCAGAACCTGCGCGAAGCCTCGGTACTCACCACCTCGTCCACCCCCTCGGTCGATGTCCAGGCCGATGCGTCGGCCATCACCGCCTTTTGTGTCGGTCGGCTGCTGCGCTATGCCCGCAGCGGCTTCCGGCGCCTGCCGGGAGAGCATCTGGAGCACGCGCTGAACCTGCTGATGCCCCAGGGCCGCCTGTGACGGCCAATGCCGCCGATTAGGGAGGCGGCTCTAGACAATTTCCCTACATTGGCGCGTGGCGTCACACAGGTGACGGAATTTGGGTAAAAATAGCACGACCGTTCGATTTCATCGGTCCACCTGTTCTCACCCTGCCATCCGACACCCATGAGCGTCTCCCCCAGCCCGCGCCGCCTCGCACGCCAGGACAGCAAGCCGCTGCAGAAAGGCCAGCAGACCAAGGCTGCCATCGTTGACGCCGCGCTGGGCCTGGCCACGCAGATCGGCCTGGAGGGCCTGTCCATCGGCGCGCTGGCCGAGGTGATGCAGATGAGCAAGTCGGGCGTGTTCGCCCACTTCGGCTCGCGCGAGGAGCTCCAGATCTCCGTGGTCCGCGAGTACCACACACGCTTCGAGGAAGAGGTGTTTTACCCGGCCATGTCGTTTCCGCGTGGCCTGCCCCGTTTGCGTGCGCTGTTCGACAACTGGATGAAGCGCACCTCGGTGGAAATCGACTCGGGCTGTATCTACATCAGCGGCGCGGTTGAATTCGACGACCGGCCGGGCCCCGTGCGGGACGCACTGGCCGGGTCGGTCAACACCTGGCTCTCGGCCATGCACCGGGCCATCGACATCGCCGTCGAAGAAGGCCACCTGCGCACCGACACCGACGCGGCGCAGATGGGTTTCGAGATCCATGCACTGATTCTCGCCCTCCACTACGAAGCCCGCTTCCTGCGCAGCCCGCAGTCGCTCAAGCGGGCCGTCGTGGCCTTCGACGGCATCGTTTCCCGCTACAGCCCGCCCTCGCAGGCTGACCAACCCTCCGTGCGCCGCCGCAGCAGCAAAACTGCCTGAGCCGCGCGCTTTTCCTTTTCGTTTCTTCACAGACCACCACAGGAGTCAACCCATGCCCGTCTACAACCCGCCCCTGCGCGACATGCAGTTTGTGATGCACGAGGTGCTCAACGTCGAGGCCGAGCTCAAGGCCCTGCCTTCGCACGCCGAGACCGACGCCGACACCATCAACGCCGTGTTGGAGGAAGGCGGCAAGTTCGCGGCCGAGATCGTGTTCCCGCTGAACATCAGCGGTGATGCCGAGGGTTGCCAGCTCGACAAGGCAACCCACGAGGTCAAGACGCCGACCGGGTTCAAGGAAGCCTATGCGAAGTACCTGGAAGGTGGCTGGGCCGCGCTGTCCTGCGACCCCGAGTACGGCGGCCAGGGCCTGCCTTTCGTGGTCAACCAGTGCTTCTACGAGATGATGAACTCGGCCAACCAGGCCTGGACGATGTACCCGGGCCTGAGCCACGGCGCCTACGAGTGCCTGCACGCCCACGGCACCCCCGAGCAGAAAGCCCTGTACCTGCCCAAACTGACCAGCGGCGAGTGGACCGGCACCATGTGCCTGACCGAGCCGCACTGCGGCACCGACCTGGGCATGCTGCGCACCAAGGCCGAACCCCAGGCCGATGGCAGCTACAAGATCACCGGCCAGAAGATCTTCATCTCCGCCGGCGAACACGACTTCACCGAGAACATCGTGCACCTGGTGCTGGCCCGCCTGCCGGACGCCCCCAAGGGCAGCAAGGGCATCAGCCTGTTCCTGGTGCCCAAGTTCAAGGTCAACGCCGACGGCAGCATCGGCGAGCGCAACGCCATTTACTGCGGCGGCCTGGAGCACAAGATGGGCATCCATGGCAACGCCACCTGCCAGATGATCCTGGACGGCGCCGTCGGCACCATGGTCGGCGAGCCCAACAAGGGTCTGGCCGCCATGTTCGTGATGATGAACGCCGCGCGTCTGGGCGTGGGCAACCAGTCGCTGGGCCTGACCGAGGTGGCCTACCAGAACGCCCTGGCCTACGCCAAGGACCGCATCCAGATGCGCAGCCTCTCGGGCACCAAGGCCAAGGACAAGGATGCCGACCCCATCATCGTGCACCCCGACGTGCGCAAGATGCTGCTGACCGCCAAGGCCTACGCCGAAGGTGGCCGCGCGCTGGCCATCTACTGCGCGCTGCTGCTGGACAAGGAACTGAACCACCCGGACGAGAAGGTGCGCAAGGACTCCGGCGAAATGCTGGCTCTGCTGACCCCGATCATCAAGGCCTTCCTGACCGACAACGGCTTTGAAGCGGCCGTGATGTGCCAGCAGGTCTTCGGCGGCCATGGCTACATCAAGGAATGGGGCATGGAGCAGTTCGTACGCGATGCCCGCATCAACATGATCTACGAAGGCACGAACACCGTGCAGTCGCTGGACCTGCTGGGCCGCAAGGTGCTGGGCAACCAGGGCGCCACGCTCAAGAAGTTTGGCAAGCTGGTGGGCGCGCTGGTGGAAGAAGAAGGCGTCAACGAGAAGATGGCCGAGTTCATCAACCCGCTGGCGGTGCTGGGCGACCAGATCACCAAGTTCACCATGGAGATCGGCTTCAAGGGCATGCGCAACGCCGATGAGGTCGGTGCCGCTGCCGTCGACTACCTGCGCGTGGCCGGCCACCTGGTGTTCGGTTACTTCTTCGCCCGCATGGCCCAGGTGGCGCTGCGCCAGATTGCGGCCGGCAACACCGACCCGTTCTACGTGGCCAAGCTGCAGACGGCCCGCTTCTACTTCGCCAAGCTGTTCCCCGAGACCGCGACGCTGATGCGCACCGCGCGCGCCGGCAGCAAGGCGCTGATGGACACCGACGCAGCCCTGGCCTGATCGAGCACCCCTGAGGAGACAGACACGATGAAAACAACACTGACGATGATTGGACTGAGCCTGATGCCCGCCTGGGCGCTGGCGCAGATGACCCCCGAAGGTCTGTGGCGCAATATCGACGACAGCACCGGACAGGCCAAGGCCGAGATCCGCATCGTGTCCAGCCCCCAGGGGGTGTTGACCGGAAAGATCGAGCGATCGCTCATCACCAGCAGCGAACCCAACTGCACCGCCTGCACCGACGACCGCAAGGACAAACCCAAGGTCGGCATGGAGATCATTCGCGGCGCGAAGAAATCCGGTGACGGCAACCTGTGGGAGAGCGGCAAGATCCTCGACCCCGAGAACGGCAAGGAATACACCTTGCGCATGACACCGCTGGAAGAAGGCCGCAAGCTGCAGGTGCGCGGCTACATCGGCCCCTTCTACCGGACCCAGATCTGGCAGCGCGTCCAGTGACGCCGCTGCCCACTGCCATTACGGAACACCCATGAAACGATTCCAAGTGAAGAAAGTCGCCGTGCTCGGCGCTGGCGTGATGGGCGCGCAGATTGCTGCGCACCTGGTCAACGTCAAGGTGCCGGTGGTGCTGTTCGACCTGCCCGCCAAGGAAGGCCCGAAGAACGGCATCGTCACGCGCGCCATCGACAACCTCAAGAAGCTCAAGCCCTCGCCCCTGGGCGTGGCGGCCGACGCCGATCTGATCGGCCAGGCCAACTACGAAGAGCACATGGAGCAGCTGCGCGAGTGCGACCTCATCATCGAGGCGATTGCCGAGCGCATGGACTGGAAGCTGGA
>JAJPEW010000228.1 GCA_021166755.1 Hydrogenophaga sp.
TCGCCGCAGACGGCCATCAACATCGGTTACGACAACGCCTGGGGCACCATCCTGGACTCCAACATCACCTCCCTGATTGCCGGTATCGCACTGCTGATTTTCGGCTCCGGCCCGGTGCGGGGCTTTGCCGTGGTGCACTGCATCGGCATCCTGACCAGCATGTTCTCGGCCGTGGTGTTCTCGCGCGGTCTGGTCAACCTCTGGTACGGCCGGCAGAAGAAGCTCAAGAGCGTCTCCATCGGCACGGTCTGGCGCCCTGATGCGGACGGCAAGTCCGTTGCCAAGGCCGACTGACCCCACGAGCGCACACCAAGGACTCCCGTCATGGAACTCTTCCGCATCCGTCGCGACATTCCGTTCATGCGGCACGCGATCGTGCTCAACGCGATCTCGGCCCTCACCTTCATCCTCGCGGTGTTCTTTCTCGTCACCCGTGGCCTGAACCTGTCGGTGGAGTTCACCGGCGGCACCGTCATGGAAGTGGCCTACGAGCAACCCGCCGACCTGGAGGCCATCCGCAAGGTGGTCGAGGCCCAGGGCTATGCCGAGGTGCCGGTACAGAACTTCGGTACCTCGCGCGACGTGCTGCTGCGCCTCCCACCCCAGGAGGGCAAGAGCTCTGGTGAGCAGGCCCAGACCCTGCTGGAGGCCCTCAAGGCGCAGGACCCCAAGGTGGAACTGCGACGCACCGAGTTCGTCGGTCCGCAGGTGGGGGACGAACTGGTCCAGAGCGGCCTGATGGCGCTGGGTCTGGTGATCGCGGGCATCATGATCTATCTGGCGATCCGCTTCGAATGGAAGTACGCGGTGTCGGCCATCATCGCGAACATGCACGACGTGGTGATCATCCTGGGCTTCTTTGCCTTCTTCCAGTGGGAGTTCTCGCTGGCCGTGCTGGCCGCGGTACTGGCGGTGCTGGGTTATTCGGTGAACGAATCGGTGGTGATCTTCGACCGGATCCGCGAGAGCTTCCGCAAGTACCGCAAGAAGACCACGATCGAGGTGATCGACCACGCCATCACCAGCACCATCAGCCGAACCATCATCACCCACGGGTCGACCCAGATCATGGTGCTGTCCATGCTGCTGTTCGGTGGCCCGACGCTGCACTATTTCGCCCTGGCCCTGACCATCGGCATCCTGTTCGGTATCTACTCCTCGGTGTTCGTGGCCGCCGCCATTGCGATGTGGCTGGGCATCAAACGCGAAGACCTGATCAAGACAACCCGCAAGGAAGGCGATCCCGACGATCCGAACGCTGGCGCTGTCGTCTGACGGCCACAACCCGCCGGGGTATGGCAGACTCTGACAAAGGCTCACCAATGGCCGGTTGGTTTCATGTCATACTGAAATGATGGCGTCGCCACCTGATCCGCACGTCTCATCGCTGGGCAAGCAGGCACGTGAACTGTTCGTGGTTCACGTGGGTCGCATGCTGTCCGAACTTGGGCAGGTGTGCGAGACGCGCCTGCGCGAACTGATGGATGCGCCGGGCTCCAACAAGGACCGGCAGGATCGCACCGACGCGTGGCAGGCTTTTCAAAAGGCCCATGGCCCCTGGATCACGGCCAGCAAGAAAGCCCTGCAGCGCACGCTGTTGCCCCGCAGCACGCCGGCGAACAAGCCGCTGGCGATGACGGGGCGCCTGGAGCTGATGGCCGAAGGCGCCATGGACGACCAGATTCTGGCGTCGCGCCTGGCGCTGCGGGTGCTGGATGTGGCCTCCACCGAGCTCAATGACCTGCGCCTGCGCATTCAGCACCTGGAGCACCGGCAAGAACTGCCCAAGGGCGACGTGCTGCTGCCCGATGTCACCACCCGCATCCTGATCGATCACTGGCTGGAAGCCCAGATGAGCCGCGAGGCCTGGCAACTGGTGCAGGACGCCATGGCGCCGCTGCTGGCCAAGCGCATGCTGGAGGCCTATCAGGCGGCCAACCAGTTCCTGGTGTCCAGCGGCGTCATGAAGGAAATTGACCTGAGTGCGCTGGTGCGTCGTGCCCCGGGTGCCCGTTCCGAAGTGCCTCCTCAGGACCCGGCCCAACCGCAGGCCAACATGGCGCCCGGTGGTGCCCGTCCGCCCGCCATGGCGCGCGTGCCGACGTCGGGGCCATCGGCCCTGCCCGGGCAGCCAGGCTACCGTGCGTCGTCGCCGATGCCGGCGGGCCCGGCCTCCGGGGGCATCAGTTCGCCCAGTTCGCTTGGTGCAGGGCGCCTGTCCAGTGCCAGTGGCAGTCTGTCGGGTGTCCATGAGGAGACCCGGATGATGACCGGTGCCACCCCGCTGGCCCGTGCGCGCATGCGCGCGCAAGGGGTGGTGGGCAAGCTCAAGCGTTTCATCATGGACCGGGTGGGCGAGGACTTTGCCGCCACCGAGGTGATGCCTGTCTCACCCCGTCTGCAGCACGCCATCGCGGGTGCGGCGCCGGTGCTCAGTGCCGATGCGGGGCTGCCCTCCACCGGCCACTCGGGCGCGGAACCGGTGCCGGTCACCCGCGTCAATGTCGAGCGGGCGGCGGCCGCCCTGCGGGACCGCAGCAACGAACTCAAGCAGGCGGCGGAGACGCCCAGTGAAAAGGCCACCATCGAGGTCGTGGCGCTGATGTTCCAGAGCATCCTGGCCGAGGAGCGCATCCCGGCCAGCGTGCGTGTGTGGTTTGCCAGGCTTCAGATTCCCGTGCTCCGTGTGGCACTGGCCGAGCCCGAGTTTTTCAGTGCCCTGCAACACCCGGCCCGACGCCTCATCGATCGCATGGGCAGCTGTGTGATGGGTTTCGAGACCGATGTCGGTTCTGCCGCGCTGGAGGCTGAGATCAAGCGCGTGGTCCAGGTGATCGAGCAGTACCCGGAAACCGGCCGCCGCGTCTTTCAGCTCGTCTATGACGAATTCGAGAAGTTCCTCTCCACCTACCTGAGCGAGAACACCAACGCCAGCCGGTTTGTACCCATCGCCCAGCAGATCGAACAGAAGGAAACGCTGTCGGTGCAGTACACCATCGAGCTGCGCAAGCTGCTGGACGATGTGCCGGTGCGCGACGAGATCCGCGAGTTTCTCTTCAAGGTCTGGGTCGAGGTGCTGGCGGTGGCCAGTGTCAAGTTCGGCATGCGTCACGAGGAGACCGCATCCCTCAAACAGGTGGCATCGGACCTGCTTTGGGCCGCCAGTGCCAAGCCCAACCGCAACGACCGTGCGAGGGTGATTCAGCAGTTGCCGGGGTTGCTGCAACGTCTGAGGCAAGGGATGTCGCTGCTTGGCTACCCGCCTGGCCTGCAGGACCGCCACATCAAGTCCGTCAGCGACACGCTGGCCGATGCCTTCATGTCGCGCACGGAGCCGATTCCGCAGGAGAACCTGGACCGCCTGTCCGAGCGCCTGGCGAACCTGGAGGACTTCCTGCCCGAAGGCGGCATCGGCGATCTGGACCTGGACAACGAGAGCATCGAGATGATCACGGGTGTCGATGCCAGCAACATCGAGGTCATCAGTGCCGGCGGCAGTCAGCCTTCCGAGGCCATGCGGGCCTGGGCGGTGGAGCTGCAGATCGGCAACTGGTACAGCCTCGACCACAACGGCAAGCTGGCCAACGTGCAGCTGGCCTGGCGCAGCCAGCGCGGACAGCTGTTCATGTTCGTCACCAGTGGGGGACGCTGCTACCTGATGCAGGTCAACCGGGTGGCGTCCTACCTGCAGGCAGGGCTGCTGTTGCCGAGCGAGGAAGAGGCGCTGACCGTGCGGGCCACGCGCGACGCGCTGGCCAAGCTCGACGCCAATCCGGAACGGCTGCTGGCCTGACGAATCCTCGTCGGTCTGACCAGGGATCCCGCCAGGATCTCAGCCAGCGCCTGTTCTTTGAAGCAATCCACCTGGCAAGCGGGCCACCTGCCCGTCGAGCTCCAGCTCAAGCAATCGTGCCTGGAGCTTGGGCGTGGGTTCGCCCGTGCGGGACTGCAGGACATCGAAGCTGACCGGATCGAAACCCATGGCATCCAGCAGGGGGTCC
>JAJPEW010000054.1 GCA_021166755.1 Hydrogenophaga sp.
GCTGATCCGAGGGCTTCGTTCCAGCGGTCGAGAAAGCGCTGGCGCTGCTGCTCGACCAGGGCCGGGATCAGGGGCTGGGCATCACGCGCCAGCTGGCGCAGTTGCCGAAGCCGGTCCAGAAGCATCTCGACCAGCTTGGCGCCCTCACGAGCCCTGGAGGCCAGAAACGCCTCCATGGCCTGACGCCCAAGGTCCATCAGGGTATCCTGCCAGTCGCCCGGCTGAGCGGACTGGCGCGAGGTGATCTGCAGGATCTCCGCCACGGACAGGGGGGCGGCCTTGGGGCACCACGCCTGGATACCGTCCTGCAAGGCCACCAGTTTCTGCAGATCGTGGGGGCTGGGGGTGCGGGTGGCGGCATCGTGCCGGCCCTCGATCCAGGCCCGCACCTCGACCTTGCCGCGTTTGAGCCGGCTTTGCAGCAGTTCGCGCAGGGCGGGCTCGGCGCCTCGAAGGTCGTCCGACAGCTTGAAGGTCAGGTCCAGGAAGCGGCTGTTGACCGATCGGATTTCGATGCCCAGTGCGGCGCGGGGGGCGTCGGTGGCGGCTGCGGTACCACTTTGGGCCGTGGCGTAGCCGGTCATGCTGTAAACTGCCATCGGACTTGTGGGGCCGTTGTGAGGCCCTTGGATTGCATGGTCCCAAACAAGGCGTTCCGGACTCTCTGCGCATTATGTCAAAGGTCAAACCCGCTTCCCTGCCGCCCGATACCGTGATTGGTGGCTACCGCATTGTCCGGAAGCTGGCCGCCGGCGGCTTCGGGGTCGTCTACCTGGCCGTGGACACCGAAGGGCAGCAGGTCGCCATCAAGGAGTACCTGCCTTCGTCGCTGGCCACCCGCGCACCGGGAGAACTCCTGCCCCAGGTGCAGCCCGAGAAGCTGTCGCTCTACCGGCTTGGCCTCAAGAGCTTCTTCGAGGAGGGTCGTGCGCTGGCACAGATCTCCCACCAGTCGGTGGTGAGCGTGCTGAACTTCTTCCGCGAGAACGAGACGGTCTACATGGTCATGAACTACCTGGAGGGCGCGTCCCTGCAGGAGTTCATCATCACCGCGCGTGAGCTGAAGAAGCAGAAGGTGTTCCGAGAGTCCACCATCCGCTCGTTGTACGACGAGGTGCTGCGGGGGCTGCGGATCGTGCATCAGCACAAGATGCTGCATCTGGACATCAAGCCGGCCAACATCTTCGTGACCGACGACAACCGGGCGGTGCTGATCGACTTTGGCGCGGCGCGTGAGGTGCTGAGCAAGGAAGGCAATTTCATCCGGCCGATGTACACCCCCGGGTTTGCTGCGCCGGAGATGTACCGCCGGGATTCGTCCATGGGTCCCTGGACCGACATCTACGCGATCGGTGCCTGCATCTATGCCAGCATGCAGGGTTATCCACCGAATGACGCGCCCCAGCGCCTGGAAAAGGACCGTCTGTCGCTTGCGCTCTCCCGTTTGCGCGGCGTCTATTCCGACAACCTCATCGAGGTGGTGGAATGGTGCATGTCGCTCGATCCCCTGTCGCGTCCGCAGTCGGTGTTTGCCTTGCAGAAAGAACTCAGCCGCGAGAGCGAACGAAGCTATACCAAGCTCACCGTCGCCGAGAAAATGCGCCTGCAGTTTGACAACCTCGTGACGGACAAGAAGCCCCTGCGCAAATCGACCGACGCCGGCACCAAGTTCCGATGAAATTTTCGGTCTACCAGATCAGCCGCCAAGGCGGTCGCGAGCGCAACGAAGACCGCATGGGTTATGCCTATACCCGTGAGGCGGGGCTGTTCGTGCTGGCCGACGGCATGGGGGGCCATCCGGAAGGCGCGATGGCCGCCCAGCTGGCCCTGCAGACCGTGTCTGCCTATTTCCAGAAGGCGGCGACGCCCACGGTGCGTGAGGTTCCCGAGTTCCTGTCAAGCTCGCTGATGGCCGCGCACCACCAGATCATTCGCTATGCCGCCGAGAAAGGCATGCTGGACACGCCGCGCACCACGCTGGTGGCGGCGGTGGTCGAACGCAGCCAGCTGCACTGGATCCATTGCGGCGATTCCCGTCTGTATGTGGTCCGCAACGGCGAACTGGTGACCCGCACGCGCGACCACTCCTACATGGAGCAGCAGGCCCACATGGGGCGCTCCACGGACAACATCAACCGCAACATCCTCTTCACCTGCCTCGGTTCGCCCGCCAAACCGGTGTATGACATCTCCGGGCCGCTGCAGCTCCTGCAGGGTGACCGGATCCTGCTGTGCTCGGATGGGCTGTGGGGAACCGTCAAGGACCACGAGATCGTCTACGAACTGTCCCGGCACACGCTGGACCAGGCAGTCCCGGAGCTGGTGGAGACCGCGCTCAAGCGCGGTGGCGCACGCTGCGACAACGTCACCGTGCTGTCCATGGAGTGGGAGACGCCCGACGACTTCCAGACCACCCGGGTGTCCACCGACGACATCGAAGAGGGCGTGTTCGCGTCCACCATCCAGTCGGGCGTGCCCGATTCCACCCTCGAAGATCTGGACGACGAGGCGATCGAGCGTTCGATCGCCGAAATCAATGAGGCGATCCGGCGCACGGCCGAACGCCATTCCTGAAAGCAGACCCCATGAGCGAAGTCCAACGGCCCGGTAACCGGGCCCACGATGCCCTGCGCCCGGTGCGCATCACCCGCGGTTACACCATGCATGCTGAGGGCTCGGTACTGATCGAGTTCGGCCACACCAAGGTGCTGTGCACCGCGTCGGTGGAGGAGAAAGTGCCGCCGCACAAGCGCGGCAGTGGCGAGGGCTGGGTGACGGCCGAATACGGCATGCTGCCGCGCGCCACCCATACCCGCAGCGATCGCGAGGCGGCCAAGGGCAAGCAAAGCGGACGGACCCAGGAGATCCAGCGGCTGATCGGTCGCTCGCTGCGGGCCGTGTTCGATCTGCAGGCACTGGGCGAGCGCACCATTTCGCTGGACTGCGACGTGCTGCAGGCCGATGGAGGTACGCGCACGGCGGCCATCACGGGGGCGTTTGTGGCGGCCCAGGACGCGGTCAACAAGCTCCTTGCCGACGGCAAGCTCACGACTTCGCCGATCAAGGACCATGTGGCCGCCATCTCGGTGGGCATCCTGGATGGCCAGCCACTGCTGGACCTGGAGTACGTGGAAGACTCGACCTGCGACACCGACATGAATGTGGTGATGACCGGTGCCGGTCACTACGTGGAGGTGCAGGGCACGGCCGAGGGCGTGGCCTTCACCCGCAAGGAAATGGACGTCCTGCTGGCACTGGCCGAGAAAGGCATCAGCGAGCTGATCGTCGCGCAGAAGGCGGCGCTGGGCGCATGAAGCTGGTCCTCGCGTCGAACAACCGGGGCAAGCTGGCGGAGTTGCAGGCGCTGTTTGCGCCGCTGGGTGTGGAACTGGTGCGTCAGGCCGATCTGGGCATCCCTGAAGCACCGGAGCCGCACCGCACTTTCATTGAGAACGCCCTGGCCAAGGCACGCCATGCTGCCCGGGTCAGTGGCCTGCCTGCGCTGGCGGATGATGCTGGCTTGTGTGTCGAGGCCTTTGGCGGCCTGCCCGGGGTGGACACCGCCTACTACGCCACGCAGTTCGGTTACGAGAAGGGCGACGACAACAACGTGCGTGCGCTCCTGGAGCAGATGCGTGACGTGACCGATCGCCGCGCGGCGCTGGTGAGCACACTGGTGGCCTTGCGCAGTGCCGACGATCCGGAGCCGCTGGTGGCCACGGGGCGGGCACCCGGTCTGATCACAGAGGAGCCGATCGGTGACAATGGCTTCGGCTTTGATCCTGTCATGTTCCTGCCGCAGTTCGGCCAGACCTTTGCGCAGTTGCCCACCGAGGTCAAGAACGCCAACAGCCATCGGGGCCGAGCCGCACAGCAGATGCTGGAGCTGATGCGGGAGCGCTGGTTGACCAAACCATGAGTGCTGCACCGCACTGGAGTGACATCGGTCACTGGATGCGCCCGGGGACCCTGCAATTGCAGGGACTGCCGCCGCTGTCGCTTTACATCCACCTGCCGTGGTGCCTGAAGAAGTGCCCCTATTGCGATTTCAATTCGCATGAGTGGTCGGCCACGGCGGCGCCAGGACAGACGATGCCCGAGCAGGCGTATGTCGATGCCCTGGTGGCGGATCTGGAGGCCGCGTTGCCCCTGATCTGGGGCCGCACGGTGCACACCGTGTTTCTGGGCGGCGGCACGCCCAGCCTTTTTTCGCCCGAGGCCATTGACCGCTTGCTGGCGGCGGTGCGGTCGCGGGTCAAACTGGAGGCCGGTGCCGAGATCACCCTGGAGGCCAACCCGGGGACGTTCGAGAAGGACCGGTTCCGGGCCTTCCGGCAAGCCGGCGTGACCCGGCTGTCGATTGGTATGCAGAGTTTTCATGACGCGCACCTGAAGGCCCTGGGGCGCGTGCACGACCGCTCGCACGCGCTGGCGGCCGTGGAAGAGGCTGCGCAGGCTTTTGATACCTTCAACCTCGACATCATGTATGCGCTGCCGGGGCAGACCCTGGCGCAGTGCGAGACGGACATCCGCACGGCGCTGTCGTTTGCGCCGCCGCACATTTCCATCTACCACCTGACCATCGAGCCGAACACGGTGTTCGCCAAGTTTCCGCCGTCGGTGCCGGAGGATGATGATGCCTATGAGATGCTCGACCGGATCACGGAACTGACGGCAGCGGCCGGCATGGACCGGTACGAGGTGTCCGCCTACGCCAAGGCGGGGCACCGGTGCCGCCACAACCTGAACTACTGGCAGTTTGGCGACTACCTGGGCATCGGCGCGGGTGCCCACAGCAAACTGAGCTTTGCGCACCGGGTGGTTCGGCAGGTGCGTGCGCGTGAACCGAGGCTCTACATGGAGCGGGCGCTGCGTGGTGATGCCGTCGTTTCGGTGGAGGAGGTGACGCGGCGTGATTTGCCCTTCGAGTACATGCTCAATGCGCTGCGCCTGCGGGACGGTTTTGACTTGCAGGACGCGCTGGGCCGCACAGGTCTGCCCCTGTCGGCGTTTCAGCCGGGGCTCGATCAGGGACTGGCCAGGGGCTGGCTGACCAGGGACGGTGGATGGTTCAAGCCCACGACCCAGGGTTTTGATTTCCTGAGCGATCTGCAGGCCATGTTCCTGCCGGAATGATCGGCAGCACGATCCCGCTGAGGGGTCAGGCGTTGGCCGTGACGGGTTCTTCCGTGGTCAGGGAGGCCAGTTTGAGACGCAAGGTGGCCACGGTACCCACGCCGTACTGGCTGGACAGGGTGACATCCCCGTCATGTATCTGGGCGATCTCCCGCACCAGGTTGAGCCCCAGCCCGGTACCCGGGATGTTGCCGGAGGTGTCGGCGCGGTAGAAGCGTTCGAAAACGCGGGAGAGTTGCTCGGGCGTCATGCCGATGCCCTGGTCGCTGATGTGCACCAGGGCCACGGGTTCACCCTCGTGTTCGGCCGACTCGACCCGCAAGGACACGGTGCCGCCATTCGGTGAGTACTTGAAGGCGTTGCTCAGCAGGTTGGTCAGCGCCTGTTCGATCTTGGTCGCATCGGCCATGACCAGCAGGTCTTCCATCGGCTCCTGGACCTGCACGACCCGACCCGCGTCGGCGTTGGTGATGCCTCCGACAGCATTGCGGACGATGTCCGCCAGCCGATGGGCCACGATGTGGAAGTCCTTGCCCTGCCGGGCCTCGATGCGGGAGAGGTCCAGCAGTTCCTGGATCAGGTTCTGCAGCAGGGTGCCCTGACGGTGGACGGTGGCCAGCATGTCCTTCTGGCGGTCCTCGTTGTACTTGCGGTGCAGCAGCAACTCGGTGAAACCCAGGATGCTCGCCAATGGTGTGCGCAGCTCGTGCGCTGCCGTGGCCAGAAACTCGCTCTTGATCCGGTCCACCTCGACCTGGTGGGTGACATCGCGGAAGTAGAGGATGGTCTCGCCGCTGCCACCCACGTTCTTGCGGATCTCCCGCTCCAGGATCTTGGGAGCCGGTCGGGCAATGGCGATGATGTCCTTGCGCCGGTCCCTGATCGCTTCCTCGATCGGTCGGCAACCGTCGGGCTCTTCGCACAGGGTGCGGAACCAGCTGTCAAAGCGCTTGAGGGAACACCAGCCTGGAATATCTCCCACCATGGCGCGGAACGACGGGTTGCTGGTGACAAGATCGCCTTCCTTGTCAAAGACTGCAAAGCCGTCAGGGCTCAGATCAAAGGTGGCGTTCAGCCTGGCGGTGCGCTCGATCAGGCGCTGTTTGACCTCGATCTGTCCCGAGACATCCTCGATGATGTTGATGTAGTGAGTGATCTCGCCGTCGGCGTTGCGGACCGGAGATACCGACAGCTTGTTGTGAAACAGGGCGCCGCCTTTGCGGTAGTTCTTGAGCACCACCGTGAAGTCGCTGCCATTTTGCTGTGCGCGGTAGAGCAGGTCGATTTCGCTTCGATTGGTGTCGGGTCCTTCCAGGATGCTGCCGTCCCGGCCCAGGATCTCGTGAGGCGCGTAGCCGGTGATGCGGGTGAAGGACGGATTGACGTACACAAATGGCTGCGGATGTCGCCTGGCGTCGCTGATGGCGATGCCGTTGATGGCACAGTCGACCGCGCGGCTGTAGAGGGCCAGGTACTCCTCTGCAAGCTTGGTATCGCTGAGGTCACGGACAATGCAGGTGTATCGCAGCTCCTGGTCATTCAGGACTTCGCCCACCATGACCTCCACCGGAAACTCCGTGCCATCGTGCCGGTAGGCGTTGATCTCCAGTTTGGCGATTCTGGTGGTGGAGTTGCTCACGAGCATGCCGTACTCGAGTGACGACGCGATCTCTGCGGCATGGGTGTCCTTGAGCAGCTTTTCTACTTGGTAGCCCAGCAGTTCCTGCATGGGTACGCCAAAGATGCGCTCCGCCGCCGGGTTGGCGCTCCTGATCACACCATCCGCAGTGATGCCCAGGATCGCGTCTGCTGCGGTGTCCAGAATGCCCTGGAGCCGGCTCAGCCGGATTTGTTCCGCCTGGATGCGCTCTGCCAGTTGCCGGGATGCCTCATTGAGGCTTCTACCCAGTTCCCGGACCTCAAGACTGCCCCATCGCATGCGGATGACTTCGCCGGGGCGTCCTGTCAGGTTGGCGGCGAATCGGGCCAACTGAGAGATGGGCCCGAACACCCGGCGCAGGAAGACCGACATCAGCCAGACCAGGATCATGATCAGCATCCCCGAGATCAGGCTCGCGGTGATCCAATCGCGCTGGGCCGATGCCAACCGATCCGAGTAGCTCATCTCGATCTCGATCCACCCATAGCGAGACGCCAACTCCGGCTGGAATACGGCAGTCTTGCCCGTACTGGTTTCGTACATCAGGGCGCTGACGGCGTGGACGTGGGTTTCATCTCTCTGGAAGGCGGCCGTGGGGACCGGTGCCCGCTTGTTGATCGGGTAGGTGGTGGTGCTGCCTTCCGCGTGGTACCGAGCTTCCATGGCGATCTCTGCGCCAGGTTGCACGAGAGTGACCGATTTCACGCCCGGCAGGGCGATCAGGTCATGGATCAGGAGTTCCAGCGTGGTGTAGTCCTTTTCCAGCATCGGTGCCGCCGCTGTTCGGGCGGCCATGACCGACAGCGCCACGGCCCAATCCACGGCTTCGTCCTCGGCCTGCTGCAGACGGCTTCTCAGTGATATCGAACCCACCAGGCCGATGATGACGACGGCGGACACCAGTATCAGCGCCAGGATCTGGGTGCGCAAGGGTCGGTGCGCAAACCAGCGACCCCCAGCCAGCAGTGGGTTGATCATCGGTGTGCCTCAAGGAGCTCCGTGGACCACGTACTTCTCCAGCGCCAGTTTCTCCAACGGCTGGTAGTCACGCGCATAGTCGGCCCTGACCGGCTGTGACATCTGGATGGCGGCCATCAGCGTCGACATCGTCGGCGATGCTTGGGTCAGGTGCTCGGTGATGCAGCGTCGGATCGGCGTGTCGAGCCGCGGGTGTGCCATCAGGGGATGCGGGGCCGCGCCCGGTGTCTCATAGAGCACCCGCAACTGCTCCCTGATCTCCGGACGCTCGGCATTGAATGTGGCCATCACGCCGCCGGCCGCCGCCGCCTCGCCCTTGACGACGTGTCGATAGGCATTTCCATGGGTCTTGACATAGTCCGGTATGAAACGGACTTGATGCTCCCGTTCAAGAAGTGCCCGCATGTACAGGGAGGCCCCGAAGGCGTTGGGTGCAGGGAAGGCAATCGTCGATCCCGAGAGCTCGCTCAGACGCTTGATCGGGCTGTTCTTTTGGACAACAAGGACGCCCTTGAGTGGCTTCTCGCCATCGCGCACCAAGGGCACGTAGCCCTGTGCCTTGTGGGCCATGACGGCATGGTAGGGATTGACGTAGGTGAGTTCGAACTTGCCGTCGAGAAACTTGCCCTCGAACTCCGGAATGTCGGTTGAGATCTCCAGTCGGATCTGCACCGAGCATGCGCGACCGATCGACTCGGTCACGGGTAGCCATCGCCGCTGCGTTTCCACGGCAGGAAACTGGGGCACCACACCCAGGGTCAAGCTGGGTTGGACAGCCGGCTGGGCCAGGGCTGAGTGCGACACCGCCAGCACCAGGCAGGCGGATGAAAGCAGCCGCCACGGCCTCATGACCGCGCCTCCAGCATCTCGTCGACCTTGTCCAGCAGCTTGAGCGGACTGAAAGCCTTGGTCAGGTAGGCGTCGGCGCCCGCGCGCTGTCCGGCTTCGAGGTCTTCTTTCTGGGCGCGGGCCGTCAGCAGGATGACCTTGGTGCGAGGCCCGAGAAGGGGGTCTTTCTTGACTTTGCTGCAGACCTGGTAGCCGTCGAGTTCGCCCGGCATCATCACATCCAGCAGCATCAGGTCGGGCTTGAGGTCCTGGGCCAGCCGCCACGCATCACCGCCGTTGTCGGCCTCATGCAATTCCGCATCGTCCAGATGCTGCAGTGTCAGGCTGATGAGCTTGCGGATATCGGGCTGGTCGTCGACGATGAGAATTCGGACAGTCATGATGGGTTCTTTCGGCCGCGGCTGCGGGCCAGCAGTTTCGACAGGTCTTCTGCGTAGATTTGTGCCTGCAGCATGTCCAGATGCTGGGTGTTCTTCAGTGGGGCGCCCGTGGGCAG
>JAJPEW010000270.1 GCA_021166755.1 Hydrogenophaga sp.
GAACCCGGGCTTGTCGCGATCGAGACGAGACACGCCCGACGGGCGCGAACACAGGATGGCACGAAACGTGCAAAGTCCTTGGCAGGCATTCCGATCAACGCACGGCTTCATGCGTGCTTTGCATGGATTTCCCACGTAAACCCCGATGTCGAGGCACGCACGGCACCACTACAGTCTGCCTGCTGTCTGCAGGTGCACCCAACCGGTGCAGTCCCGGTGGCAACGGTTCCCTTTTCCTACAACACGGAGAGACGCATGAAACTCAAATCCCTGAAGTTCACCGCCCTGGCGCTGGGCGCCCTGACCGCACTGGCCAGCCTGCCAGCCCACGCCGGCAAGACCCTGGACGCCATCAAGCAGCGTGGGCAGGTGGTGTGCGGCGTGAACACCGGTCTGGCGGGCTTCTCCCAGGCCGACAGCAACGGCAACTGGACCGGCCTGGATGTGGACTACTGCCGTGCGCTGGCGGCGGCCATCCTCTCCGATGCCACGAAGGTCAAATGGGTGCCCCTGAACGCCCAGCAGCGCTTCACGGCCCTGCAATCCGGCGAGGTGGACGTGCTCTCGCGCAACACCACCAACACCCTCAACCGCGACGCCTCGCTGGGCCTGCACTTCGTCGGCGTCAGCTACTACGACGGCCAGGGCTTCATGGTGCCCAAGGGCAAAGTCACCAGCGCCAAACAGCTCAAGGGCGCCACGGTGTGCGTGCAGTCGGGCACCACCACCGAGAAGAACCTGACCGACTTCTCGCGCGCCAACAACCTGAACATCAAGCCGGTGGTGTTCGAGAAGGTCGAAGCCGCCACCAACGCCTACTTCTCCGGCCGCTGCCAGGCCTACACCACCGACGCCTCGGGTCTGGCCTCGGTGCGTGCCAAGGAAGCCAAGGACCCCGCGGCCCACGTCGTGCTGCCCGACCTGATTTCCAAGGAGCCCCTGGGCCCGATGGTGCGCCGGGGTGACGACGAGTTCTTCGCGATTGCCAAGTGGGTGCTCAATGGCCTGATCGAAGCCGAGGAGTACGGCATCACCCAGGCCAATGTCGACCAGATGAAGTCCAGCACCGACCCGCAGATCGGCCGCATGCTGGGCAACACCGAAGACCTGGGCAAGCACCTGGGTCTGGACAAGGAGTGGCTGGCCCGCTCCCTCAAGGCTGTGGGCAACTACGGTGAGATCTTCGAGCGCAACGTCGGTCCCAAGACCTCGATCAACCTGCCGCGCGGCCGCAACAACCAGTGGACCAACGGCGGCCTGATGTACGCAGCGCCTCTGCGCTGACCTGTTCAGACCCTGTCCAGGCGCAACCTGCCACCGGGGACGACCCCGGTGGCAGGCCCAGTGCTACCCGCAACAAGCCTGACACCCTGAAAGCATGAGCTCTCCTTCCATGATCGAGGCACGACCTCAGCCGGCCCGCAAGCGCCGATCGATTTCCTGGCGCAGCCGCGAAGGTCGCAGCGTGATCTACCAGGTGGTCGCCATCCTGTCGGTGATCGGTGCGATTGCACTGCTGGTGCGCAACACGCTGGCCAACATGCGCGAGCGCGGCATCCAGAGCGGCTACGACTTCCTCAACCAGCCCTTCGGCTTCGACGTCAGCGAGACGCTGATCCCCTACGAGATCACCAGCACCTACTGGACCGCGTTTGCCATCGGCATGGCCAACACGCTCAAGGTGGCGGTCGTCGGCATCCTCCTGGCCACCATCGTGGGCACCCTGGTCGGTGTCGGCCGGTATTCGGCCAACTGGCTGGTGCGCAAGCTTTGCTATGCCTACGTCGAGTTTTTCCGCAATGTCCCGATCTACCTGCAACTGCTGATCTGGTACATCGTGTTCACCGAGGTGCTGCCCAGCTACGACGAGCTCTGGCAGATCGGGCACTTCTACCTGAGCAAGAACGGCTTCTCCTTCCCCTGGCCGGTATGGCTCCGGGGACAGAACCTGGCCATGGCCGGGGGTCTGTTGGGTGTCGTGGCCGCATGGCTATACGCCCGACGCTCGCGTCGCCTGTTTGACCAGACCGGTCAGCAACGGCCTGTGGCCCTGGTGGGCCTGGCCCTGATCGTGGGCATGGCGATCGTCGGCTGGCTGGCCGGCGGCGCTCCCAACGAATGGAGCCTGCCGGTGCGCGGCACCTTCCAGATCGAGAATGGGGCATCGGTCACCCCCGAGTACCTGGCCCTGCTGATCGGCCTGGTGCTGTACACCGCCGCCTTCATCGCCGAAATCGTCCGCTCGGGCATTGCGTCCGTGTCGCTGGGCCAGCACGAGGCCGCTGCGTCGCTGGGGCTGACCAAACGCCAATCCATGCGCCTGGTGGTGTTGCCTCAGGCCCTGCGCGTGATCATTCCGCCGCTGACGAGCCAGTACCTGAACCTGACCAAGAACTCATCCCTGGCCGTGGCCATTGGCTACCCCGAGCTGGTGTCCATCGCCAACACCACGCTCAACCAGACCGGTCGGGCCATCGAAGCGCTGTCCATCGTGATGCTGGTTTACCTGACCCTGTCGCTGATCACCTCGGCACTGATGAACTGGTTCAACGCCCGCGCGGCCATTCAGGAGCGCTGAGATGTCGTCCACCAACTCCTCCCAGTTCCATCCGATCACGGCCCGGCCAATGCCCGGTCGGCGCACCGGCATCGTGGCCTGGCTTCGCGCCAACCTGTTCAGCGGCCCGATCAACAGCCTGATGACCTTGGCCACGGTCGCCTTGCTGGCCTGGTCGATCTCGCATGCGTTTGACTGGGCCGTGGCGCGCGCCGTTTTCGGCGCCCAGCTGGAAGCCTGCAACAACGCACGCGGCCTGGGCGCCTGCTGGGGCGTGATCGCCGAAAAGGGGCGCCTGATCGTCATGGGCCGCTACCCCGACACCGAACACTGGCGGCCGGTGATCGCCACCGCCCTGATGCTGCTGGTGGTCGGTGCCAGCTGCATGCCACGGTTCTGGAACCGCTGGCTGCCCCTGGCCTGGCTCGTGATGCTGGCGGTGTACTTCACCCTCATGAAGGGCGGCATGCTGGGCCTGACCGAGGTACCGACCGACCAGTGGGGCGGCCTGCCCCTGACGGTGATGCTCACCGTCATTTCGATGACGCTGGCCTTTCCGCTGTCCATCTTCGTGGCCCTGGGACGGCGATCGACCATGCCGGCCATCCGTACCATCTGCACCCTGTACGTGGAGTTGATCCGCGGCGTGCCCCTGATCACGGTGCTGTTCATGGCCTCGTTCATGCTGCCCCTGTTCATGCCGCATGGCGTGACGATCGACGTGCTCATCCGCGTCATCGTGGGCATCACGCTGTTCTCGGCGGCCTACATGGCCGAGGTGGTGCGCGGTGGCCTGCAGGCCTTGCCCAAGGGCCAGACCGAAGCGGCGGCCACGCTGGGCCTGACCTACTGGCAGACCCAGCGCAAGATCGTGCTGCCGCAGGCCCTGGCCATGGTGGTGCCCTCGCTGATGAACACCTTCATCGGCATGTTCAAGGACACCTCCCTGGTGACCATCGTTTCGCTGTACGAGCTGACCGGTGCGCTCTCGCTGGCCCTCAACTCCGACGCGGACTGGCGTCCGTTCAAGATCGAGGCTTACCTGTTCATCACCCTCATTTACTTCGTGTTCTGCTTTGCCATGTCGCGCTACAGCCTGTGGGTGGAAGCCCGCACCGCCGTGAGCAAGGTCAGATGACGCCCCGTCCCCTTTCGAGCCAGAGAACCACACCATGAGCGCCCAGGAAGCTCCCATCATCCGCTTCGACAAGGTCAACAAGTGGTACGCCAGCAACGGCTACCACGTGCTGCGCGACATCAACCTCGATTTCGCCAAGGGCGAGAAGGTGGTCATCTGCGGCCCGTCCGGGTCCGGCAAATCGACCCTGATCCGTTGCGTCAACGCGCTGGAGGAGTATCAGGAAGGACAGCTGACGGTCGACGGCACTGTCGTCGGTGACGACCTCAAGGGCATCGACCGCGTGCGCCGCGAGGTGGGCATGGTGTTCCAGCAGTTCAACCTCTTCCCCCACCTGACCGTGCTGGAAAACCTGATCCTCTCGCCCACCTGGGTGGCCCGGATGCCGCGCAACGAAGCGATCGACAAGGCCATGGCCCAGCTGGAGCGGGTGCGCATTGCCGAGCACGCCCACAAGTACCCGCTGCAGCTGTCCGGCGGTCAGCAGCAGCGCGTGGCAATTGCGCGGGCCCTGTGCCTCAAGCCCAAGATCATGCTGTTTGACGAGCCCACCTCCGCGCTCGACCCGGAAATGATCAAGGAAGTGCTGGACGTCATGATCGGCCTGGCCGATCAGGGCATGACCATGCTCTGCGTGACCCACGAAATGGGCTTTGCGAAGGCGGTGGCCGACCGCGTCATCTTCATGGACCAGGGTCAGGTGGTCGAGCAAAATACGCCGGAAGAGTTCTTCAATCATCCCCAGAACGAGCGCAGCCAGGATTTCCTGTCCAAGATTCTGGGCCACTGACCGACCCACCGACGCCACATGAGTGACCAGACACTGGAATCCCTGAAAGCCCTGCTGGAGGGCTTCCGGTCGGGGCAGACGGATCTGCAGACCTTCACCACCGCGGCCCGGCAGGTAGACGCATTGCTGGCCACCCTGCCCCCGCGATATGGCGAGGTTTGGCGCAGCCTGCTGGACCGGCTGGAATCGAGTGCCCTGTTCACGGAAGAAAGCTGTTCTTTCAGCCAAAGCGAGCTGATCCAGAGCCTTCAACTGTGGATCGACAAGGCCACCGCCCAGCGGACCAGCGGATAAACCCCCGCCGGGAACCAGCTTCACCGCGCGCGTATCATCCAAACATGCGCCGCTGGCTCGTCATCCTGATGCTGTTCCTGCTTCCCCTGCGGGCGTGGGCGGGTGGTGTCATGCTGACCTCGATGCTGGCACTGGATCCCGCCGCCGGTGCCGTGACCACGGCAGTTCAGCCGCCGACTGCGGCTCCTCCCTGCCACGCGTCGGTGTCCTCCGAGCCTGCCGATCATCATGCGCAGGGTGACGCGCACGAAGCCGTATCCCACCCCAGCCACCTGCTTTGCGACATCTGCAACGTGCCGGCGCTCAGCACCACGGTGCTTCAGCTGCACCTGCCCGAGCAACTGCGAAGCCCGATACCGCCGCGCTTGATGCCGTTTGCCAGCGCCTGGCCATCGCGCGATTCGCGCCCACCCATCGCCTGAGTTTTCCTACCCTTGGTGCGTCCATTGATCGACTGTTCGATCGATCGGGCGCTGGTTGAGAAGACATCAGGAGATCCCCATGTCCTTCGGACATTCATCCCGTGCGGGGTGCGGGCACCGGTATCCCCGGACCCGCTACCTGCCCATGCTGCTGGCCGTCTGCCTGGGCAGCACCACGGCTTTGGCCGTCACCCCATCCCCGTCAGGTGCCCCGGACGCGCTGGCGGTGGCCAACCCGGGGACCCCAGTATCGCCCATGGATCCACTGACGTGGCCGTCCACGCCCGTCGACACCGGTCCGGCGCCCGCGGCCGACCGGGCTCAGGCCCTGGCGGCGTGGCAACGCGCCAATGCGCGGGTCGCCGAGTTTCCCCGCGGACATGCCGACCTGCTGAAATGGGAAGCCGCTGCACTTGGGGCTCCGAAGGCACCAGTACCGACCGAAGGGGCATCGTTCACACTGGCCGAAGCCCTGCAACGTTCCCTGCGGCTGCGTCCCGACCTGCTGGGCAGCCCTGACCTGGCGCCGGCCGAGCGAGTCCGGCTGCAGTCGCGCTGGGCGGACCACGTCCGGCAGGTGCAGACCGCGTGGCTGGCGGCGGTCACCGCCCACGAGCGCCACCGCATCGCGGCCGAGGTGCTGGAGAACGCCAGGCTGGGCGCCGAGCTGGGGCGTCGCATGGTCCAGGCCGGCAACTGGAGCCAGGCTCGGCAGCTGCGGGAGCAAATGATCGAGACGCGGGCCCGCCAGGGCTGGATGGCCACTGCGCTGGAGCGTCGGGTGAGTCTGGAGCAGCTCGCCCGGCTGACGGGCGTCTGGGACAACACCGAGGCCAACGGCCTGACCGGCCGTCTTCCACCACAGCTGCCGGCCGCGCCCGCACAGGTCCCGAACGCGCCCGACGCGCAAGCCCAGGCCTTGGCCAGGTGGCCCGGGCTGGACACCCTGCGCGCAAGGTTGGACAGCGCGCTTCCATTGCCAGGCATGGACGCCTGGGACGACGCCACCGATCGGGCGGCCCGCGACCTCCGAGGCGAAGACAACACCGTCATGGGTGACGCACCCGCGATCCATGACCGCCGGCTCTTCAACAACCACCGGATTCCCCACACCGCTGAACTGCGAGGCGAGCTCCTGCGAGAGGCTACCGTGCGCCGATCCCAGGTGCGTGAGGCCGAAGCGGCCTTGCAGGCCCATCACGCCCTGGCCAGGCTGGCGCAGGACGAGCTGGTGGCGCGCCAGCGTCTGATCGAACAGGAAACCCTGCTCCGCTACAACGGGATGCTCATGAGCACCTGGGATCTGCTGGCGGCCGCCCGCGACCGGTTGGCCGCCCTGGATGAGGCCACCCAGGCACGCCACCGCTACTGGCAGGCCGAGGCCGACTGGCGAAGCCTGCTGGCGGGTGGACATTACCCAGGAGCACAGGCAGCCGGAGACGGCGGCGCGAGCGGCAACGCACCGGAGGGACACTGACATGCAACGACGACACTTTTTTGCGGGTGCCGCGCTGGGCGCGGTCGCCGCCACCAGCGTCAGCCGCGTGGCCCTGGCAGCCCTGCCTGAGGCCGTACAGCAGAGTTCGGCGGACACCGCTGCCCCCTGGACGCCCCCAGGCGTCACCGGCGCCGGTCGGCCCTACCAGCCGGTGGTCACCCTGAACGGCTGGACCCTGCCCTGGCGCATGAACCAGGGGGTCAAGGAGTTCCACCTGGTGGCCGAGCCCGTGGTGCGCGAGATGGCTCCCGGCTTCCTGGTCAACATGTGGGGCTACAACGGCCAGAGCCCGGGCCCTACCATCGAGGTGGTCGAAGGCGACCGGGTCCGCATCTTCGTGACCAATCGCCTGCCCGAACACACCACCATCCACTGGCATGGCCAGCGCCTGCCCAACGGCATGGACGGGGTGGGCGGCCTCAACCAGCCGCAGATCCCGCCCGGCAAGACCTTCGTCTATGAGTTCGAAGCGAAGCGGCCCGGCACCTTCATGTACCACCCGCACGCCGACGAGATGGTGCAGATGGCCATGGGCATGATGGGCTTCTGGGTCACACACCCCAAGGGTCGTCATCCGTTGATCCAGGAGGTCCAGCGCGACTACTGCTTCCTGCTCAATGCCTTCGACGTGCAGCCGGGCAGCATGACGCCACAGGTCAACACGATGCTGGAGCAGAACATCTGGGCCTGGAACAGCCGTGTGTTTCCGGGCATCAGTCCGCTGGTGGCACGCTTGAACGACCGCGTTCGCGTGCGCGTGGGCAACCTGACCATGACCAACCACCCGATCCACATCCACGGCATCGAGTTCGAGGTCACGGGCACCGACGGCGGTCCGGTACCGAAATCGGCGCGCTGGCCGGAGGTGACCACCGACGTGGCGGTCGGCCAGATGCGGCAGATCGAGTTCATCGCCGACGAACCGGGCGACTGGGCCATGCACTGCCACAAGAGCCACCACACCATGGGTGCCATGGGCCACGGCGTGCCCACCATGATCGGTGCCGACCACCGGGGCCTGGTGGGCCGCCTGCAAAAGGTCAATCCGGACTACATGGTCATGGGCGAGCGCGGCATGGCCGACATGGGCGAGATGGAAATGGAGCTGCCTGCCAACACCTTCCCGATGATGACCGGCACCGGGCCTTACGGCCCCATCGAGATGGGGGGCATGTTCACCACCCTCAAGGTGCGGGCCGATCTGGCGGCCGGCGACTACGGGGACCCGGGCTGGTATGCCATGCCGCCCGGCACCCAGTCGCGCGAGGTGGCATCCGCACCCACGCCACCCAAAGCCCCCTCACCTGACACCAAGGCAGCGCCTGCGGGCACAGCTCGCAAACCCCAAGGACATCATGGACACCATTGAAACATCCCCAACCACGAAGCACCCGACCCGCATGGACGCTTCAGCTCGCACCACCCGTCGGCAGTGGACCTTGCTGACGGCTGCCGTGCTTGCCTCGGCTACCTGGCCCGCCGTGGGCTATGCCCATGGCGATCGGCCGCATCACCAGGGCACAGGCCCGGTCATCCGGGAGCAGAAACCCTGGGGCATCGGTGCCGCAGCGGACGAAGCCCGGCGCACCATCGAGATCCGCATGACCGACGACATGCGCTTTTCCCCCGCCCATCTGGAGGTGACCGAGGGAGAAACGCTGCGTCTGCGTGCCGTCAACCGGGGGCAGGTGATGCATGAGATCGTCATCGGTACCCGCGAAGAGTTGCAGGCCCATGCCGAACTCATGAGGAAGCACCCGAACATGGAGCACGATGAACCCTACATGGCCCATGTGCCGCCCCGCCAGCGGGGCGAGATCGTCTGGACCTTCAACCGGCCGGGCGACTTCGAGTTCGCCTGCCTGATCCCCGGCCACTTCGAGGCCGGCATGCGGGGCACCATCCGCGTCAAGCCCGCCTCGCGCCCCTGAACCCCAAGGAGAACCCCATGAAACGACGAGAACTCATGCTGGCTGCCGTGGCCGGACTGGTGGGCACCGCCACCGGACTGCAGGCCCAGGACCTGCCCACCATGGATGTCTGGAAGGACCCCAACTGCGGCTGCTGCAAGGACTGGATCGCCTATCTGGAGCGCGACGGCTTTCGCGTTCGACTGCACGACACCGGCAACACCGCCATGCGTCAGCGCCTGGGCATGCCCATGAAGTACGCCTCATGCCACACCGCCCTGATCGGTGGATATGTCATCGAAGGCCACGTCAATGCCCGCGAGATCCGGCGCCTGCTCAAGGAAAAACCCGCCGCACTGGGACTGTCGGTGCCCGGCATGCCCGTGGGCAGTCCGGGCATGGACGGGCCCGAGTACGGCGGCCGTCAGGACCCGTACGACGTCGTGCTGGTTCAGAAAGACGGCAGCAGCCGCGTGTACCAGTCCTACTTCCGCAGCTGACATCACCCGAGGAACGCAAACCATGAAATCCCTTGTCACCGGGCTCGCCCTGTCGGCGCTCATGCTGGCGTCCACTGGCGCCCTGGCACAGGCCCATGCCCAACACCACGGCACCACCCCCGTGTCGGCCGACACACCGACGCCCACCGACAGCCTGCCCTGGGCCGAGGCAGAGGTTCGTCGCGTGGACCCTGCCGCACGCAAAGTCACGCTGCGCCACGGCCCCATCGCCAATCTGGACATGCCGCCCATGAGCATGGCCTTCCAGGTCGAAGACGCTGCCCTGATCGGACCGCTGCAGCCCGGTGATCAGGTGCGCTTCACTGCCGAGCAGCGTCAAGGGGCCTACTGGGTCACCCGGATCGAAAAGAAGACACCCTGATACACCCGGGTGCGCGGAGGGCGGCAGCAGGCGTGCTAATGTCGCGGGATGCCCGCGAACATCCGATATACCCTGCTGTCGCTGCGCGACCTGCTCGTCTCCATCGGGCCGTTTGCCATCCTGACGGTCGCCCTGCTGGTGCTGGCCTACTGGTGGCTGGACCCGACGCCCCCCAAGCGCGTCGTGCTGGCCACCGGCCCCGAACAAAGCGCCTACGACGAATTTGGCAAGCGCTACCAGCAGGCCCTGGCCCGCTATGGCATCACGGTCGAACTGATGCGCACGGAAGGATCGTCCGACAACCTGCGCCTGCTGCGGGACGGTGACGCCGACCTGGGCTTTGTCCAGGGCGGAAGCGCCGACATCGCCTACGACGACGAGGAGAGCGTGGTCTCGCTGGGCAGCCTGTTTGTCGAACCCCTCTGGCTGTTTTACCGGGAAGACTCCGCCCGCCGCATCTCGGAAGACGGCGTCCTGTCCAACCTGTCGGACCTGCGTGGCTGGCGCGTCAACGTGGGCACCGCCGGCAGCGGCGTCCCTCGGCTGTTTGGCACCCTGCTCGACGCGAACCGCATCGACCCGGACGACCTCATCCTCAGCGAAATGGCCCAGACACCGGCCACGGTCGCGTTTCTGGACGGAGAGCTAGATGCCGTGGTGTTCGCCTCGGCCCCCGAGTCGCTCATCGTTCAGATGCTGCTGCAGACCCCGGGTGTGCGACTGATGGATTTTGGCCAGAACGAGGCCTATGGCCGCCGCTTTGGCTACCTTACCCCCGTCGTGCTGCCTCAGGGCGTGGTCGATCTGGCGGCAAACAACCCGCCCGAGGACATGCGGCTGGTGGCGTCCACCACCAGCCTGCTGGCGGGTTCCCGGACCCACCCGGCCATCCTTCAGCTGTTTGCGCAGACCGCCACGGGGCTGCACGGCGGGGCCAGCTGGTTCAGCCGGGCACGCCAGTACCCCAGCCTGCAACACAGCGAGGTGCCCCTGTCGCCCGAGGCCGTACGTGCCATCCGAAACGGCCCGCCCTTCCTGCAGCGCTACCTGCCCTTCTGGCTGGCCAACCTGGTCGAGCGCATGTGGCTGGCCATGGGTCTGATCATTGCGCTGGCCCTGCCACTGTCACGCATCGTGCCACCGCTCTATACCTTCCGCATCCGCTCCCGCGTGTTCCGCTGGTATGCCGAGTTGCGCGGCATTGAACAGGATCACGACAACGGCACCCGCAGCCTGCCCGCGCTGCTCGATGCGCTGGACGAGCTGGAAAGCAAGGTACAGAAAGTGGTGGTGCCGCTGCTGTACGCCGACGAACTCTACGCGCTGCGCGCCAACATCCAGCTCGTTCGCAAGAAGCTGCAACGCATCCAGGGATGAGAAGGCCTCAGGCCTTCATGCTGTTGATCCAGGCCTGACGGGCCACCGCGTCCAGGGCATCGTCCACGGTGCCGTGGCGCGCCACCACCCGCAACCGCCCGGTCTCAAGGACGTGGTTGAGGCCACGACGCGTCAGCGAAATGGACTGCCCATTGACCGCGTTGAATAGGAACATCGTGCCGTGCGGGCTGGCCCAGGTCAGCTGGCAGCGCACCGCCCGGTCCTCGCGCCAGAGATCCACCCAGGTACCCACGGCCATGGGCAGAGCGCTGTTGCCCTCGCTCTCCGCGCGGATATCCTGCCAGTCGCGGGACATCGGCTGGGTTTCCTCGAAAGCGGGCTGGGTGGTGGACTCCAGATCGTCCATGAACCCGGTTTCCTTGGCCTCCTCGGGTCTCAACCAGGCATCGTCCGCGTCGTCATCCAGCACGCTGACCTCGGGCTCGGGCTGCACCGACATTTCACGGTGCTGTGTCTTGTAGGCCGCCTCATGCAGCCCCATCAGGGCCTGGAAGAAAGACTCGCTCTGCGTTCGCGGGTAGTCGATGCTGTCCAGCCCTTCCCGCAGGGTGCGCAGCATCGGCGGGATGACCTTGATCAGGCGCGGACGATTTCGACTGGCCAAGGCCAGCTGGCTGGACCACAGCAAGTCGGGCAGGATGGCCATGTAGCGCTGGGCCGGCGCATCCTCCGGAAGATCGATCCCCGGCGCGTTGGCTTCCAGACGGGCCTGGGCCACGACCTGCGCCCAGGGCCCTGTCAGGAAGCGGCGGACCACCCCGGGGGCTCGCGCAAAGTCATTGCGGGCCTCCATTTCCGAAGCCACCCGCTGCGCCAGGAGATTCCGCTGCTCCACCTTCACCAGCGTTTGCACGGCCAGTCCCCGGGTGGGCGCCATGGCGGGATTGGCCACCTGCTTGAGCCGGGCGAACTGGCGTTCAAGGCGCTCCTTCATCTGGGGGCCATCGGACTGCAGAACACCCACACTCTCACGAACGAGCTCCGCAAAGGCCGTGAATCCGGGATCCTGTTCGCTGGTGAATGCCATCGCCCGCTCGGTGATGGCTTCCAGCAGGCGCCTGGCCGGGTTCTGGCGGTCGGCGAAGAACCGGGGGTCATTGCGGGCCATCTGCAACAACGCGGGCTTGAGCGTCCCGAGCATGTCCCGGATGGGTGTCAGCAGGCGAACGTCGTCGGTGATGTTGCGCATCATCAGCGACACCACCTCGGCCGCCAGGGTCTTGACCATGGCGTTGCCTGAACCGGACACCCCCTGGTCGGTCACCTGGGCGCCGCTCTCCTCCAGGTTGCCCACCAGCAGGTGGTGCAGGTGATCCAGCGTCAGCAGCTCATCGGGGGCATCGACCCGCCGACCCGCCATCACCTGTTCCTCACCCGCAGCAGGACGGGCGGGAGGCACTTTCGGATCCGGCAGCTGGGTCACCACGTAGCCAGCGGGCTGCACCCCCTGCTGCGCCAGCCATCCCGACAGGTCCCGATAGAACTGCTGAACCTCCTGCCCCAACGCCACGGCCCCGCAATGAAACCAGTGCGACCGGATGGCCGCATCCACATGCAGCGAGTCCAGCGCCTTCATCAGCGACTGCACCAGCACATCCGGGCGCAATGGGTTTGCATCGGGTCGCACCACCGAGAGGCCGCGGGTGCGGCTGAGCAGCGCGTTGAACGCCACGAGTTCCTCGTCCACGGCCATCTTGACGATCTGCAGGACTCGCCCCTGCTCCACCGTCTCATGCACCTGGTGGTCATCCATCAGTTCCAGGTCATCCAGGCTCAGGTGATCCAGGCGCCTGACCTTGCCAGCGGCATCGGACAGCCCCGCGCCCTCCTGCGGCAATGCGGTGGCCAACATCTCGATGAACCGGGCAGCGACCAGATCACGATAGGACGCCAGCACCTTGTGCGACTGGTGATACTGATGCTTGTCCTGGGCGTTGAAAGCCGCCGCCTCCTTGATCTGAAGGCTCTCGGACAGCTTGGACAACCAGCGAGGCACCCACTCTCGTGACTGGACGAGCGCTTGCTGCAGGCAGGCTTCAAAAAGCGGACTGTGGGTCGTGGGCATGTCGTGCAGGAACACCTCCGTTCGTGGAGGGCGATACCCGCATTGTGAAACCAAATCTCGCGCGGGCCTACCGGTTCATGCAAAAAAGTAACAGGTTTTTCAGGCCTTGCTCATCAAATCGACCCAACCCTGGCGTCCCAGTGCCTCCAGGGTGCGGATGTTTCGTTCGACGATCTCGTCCGCATTGCCACCATCAGAGGCGACGGCCCGCTCGACACTGTCCTCCCTGAGCAGGTGAAGCGTCGGATAAGGCGCGCGGTTGGTGAAGTTGCTGATGTCATCCGCGTCCACCCCTTCAAACTGGAAAGCGGGGTGAAAGCTGGCCACCTGGATCACACCTTCCAGATCGTGCTCGGCCACCACTTCGTCGACCACGTTCAGGAAGTCGTTGAACACGAAGAAATCGGGAAACAGCTCCGGATGCACCAGCAGCGTCGTGTCGATCTCTTCGGCCGGCGTGTTGGCCAACAGATCCAGCTCGCGATCCAGTTCGTCCAGAAACGCATCGACATGCCGCGCCCTGCTCACCACGATGCGCACCTGGTTCTTGACGTACACCGAACGCGCGAACGGGCACAGGTTCAACCCGATCACCGCCTTCTCGATCCAGCGGCGGGTGTCGTCAAGCACTTGTTGATCGGTGAGTTCCATCAGGGCCTCCGGAGCGAAATGTCTTGGTCCAGAGTGCCGCGGAACCGGCTTCGCCGGGCCGCAGGCACTGCCCCCCAGTGGGGGGTGACGCGCCGCAGGGCGCGGCGCGGGGGGCGTCTTACTTCAAGGATTTGAAGCGCGCACGCTTCGGTCGTGCACCCTCTTCGCCCAGGCGCTTCTTCTTGTCTTCCTCGTACTCGGTGAAGTTGCCGTCGTAGAAGTACCACTGGCTGTCGCCCTCGTAGGCCAGGATGTGGGTGCAGATGCGGTCGAGGAACCAGCGGTCGTGCGAGATCACCATGGCCGAGCCGGCGAACTCCAGCAGCGCTTCTTCCAGCGCACGCAAGGTTTCGACGTCGAGGTCGTTCGAGGGTTCGTCAAGCATCAGCACGTTGCCGCCCTGGGCCAGGGTCTTGGCCAGGTGCAGGCGGCCACGCTCACCGCCCGACAGATTCTTGACCAGCTTCTGCTGGTCGTTGCCCTTGAAGTTGAAGCGGCCAAGGTAGGCGCGGCTGGGCATGACGAACTTGCCCACGGTGATGTTGTCGAGACCGCCCGAGACGTCTTCCCACACGGTCTTGTCGCCTTCAAGCGATTCGCGGCTCTGGTCCACGAAGGCCAGCTTGGCGGTCTTGCCGATGATGATCTCACCCGCATCGGGTTTCTCCACACCCTGGATCATGCGGAACAGCGTCGACTTGCCGGCCCCGTTGGGACCGATGATGCCCACGATGGCACCGGCCGGCAGCTTGAAACTCAGGTTGTCGATCAGCACGCGGTCGCCGAAGGACTTGGTCACGCCGTTGAACTCGATGACCTGGGCACCGAGGCGCTCGGCCACGGGAATGAAGATCTCGTTGGTCTCGTTGCGCTTCTGGTATTCGACGTCGCTCAGCTCCTCAAAGCGGGCCAGGCGCGCCTTGCTCTTGGCCTGGCGGCCCTTGGCGTTCTTGCGCACCCACTCCAGTTCTTCCTTCATGGCCTTGCGATGGGCATCCTCGGCCTTCTGTTCCTGGTCCAGGCGCTTGCCCTTCTGGTCCAGCCACTCGGAGTAGTTGCCCTTCCAGGGAATGCCGTGGCCGCGGTCGAGTTCGAGAATCCACTCGGCGGCGTTGTCCAGGAAGTAGCGGTCGTGGGTGATGGCCACCACGGTGCCGGGGAAGCGCTGCAGGAACTGCTCCAGCCAGTGCACGGATTCGGCGTCCAGGTGGTTGGTCGGCTCATCCAGCAGCAGCATGTCGGGCTTGGACAGCAGCAGGCGGCACAGGGCCACGCGGCGCTTCTCGCCACCGGACAGGTTCTTGATGACGGCATCCCAGGGCGGCAGGTTCAGCGCGTCGGCGGCCAGCTCCAGTTGCAGGTCGGAGTTTTCAGACCCGCTGGCGGCGATGATGGCTTCCAGCTCGGCCTGCTCGGCGGCCAGGGCGTCGAAGTCGGCGTCGGGCTCGGCGTAGGCGGCGTACACCTCTTCGAGGCGGGCCTTGGCCTTGAGCGCACCACCGATGCCCTCTTCCACCGCCTGGCGAACGGTCTGCTCGGGATCCAGCTGCGGCTCCTGGGGCAGGTAGCCGATCTGGATGCCGGGCATCGGGATGGCTTCACCTTCGATTTCCTTGTCGACACCCGCCATGATCTTGAGCAGGGTGGACTTGCCCGAGCCGTTGAGGCCGAGCACGCCGATCTTGGCGCCGGGGAAGAAGGACAGCGAAATGTCTTTCAAGATCTGCCGCTTGGGCGGCACGGTCTTGGAGACGCGGTTCATGGAAAAGACGTATTGGGCCATGGCAGTTCGCAAGGGGTGGGGAATGGGCGGAACAGCTGGTCCGCCGGGCTGACCGGGGGCTGCCTCGCAAGAGGGGCTGGCCGGCGCCAAAACCTCGATTATCGCCCGGATGGGCCAATCGAAGGAATGGCCGTCCGAAAGCGGGCGATCTCAGGAAGATGACTGGGTGTTGCGCAGCGCTTCCTGGGCCACGGCATCCAGCGCCCCGTCGACCATGCCACCGCGTGAAACGACACGCAGCGCATCCTTGTTGCGCAGCCTTTCCATCGTTCGGCGGGTCATGGAATGAGCGGTTCCCCTGGACGAGACGAACATGTACAACCCGCCGCGGGGACTGGTCCAGGTCAGTTGCGCGCGGATCCACTCGCCCTGCACGTGCAGGTCGACCCAGGCGCCGGTGGCCAGATCGATCGGCACCAGCGGCTCCAGCGGCATGGGACCCGAGACCGCATCCAGGAAACCTGCCTCGTCCGCTTCCTGACCGGCCATCCAGAAGGTGTCGTCCAACGGTTCACTCAGCGGCTCCTGGCCGCCCCCCGGTGCACCAACCGCAGACGCATCGGGGGAAGTTGCAGTGGTCACCGCGTCGGCCCGATCCACCTGGGGTGCGGGCGCGGGCACGTCGGTCAGCACCGGAATGTCAAAGGCCTTCTCGTGCAGGCGCACCAGTTCGTCCAGGAAGTGACCCGTCAGCTCGGCCGGGTAGCCGATGCGCAGCAGACCCTGCCGGATTTGCTCCAGCAGTCTCGGCACGAGGCGTCCCAGACGATCGGCATCCCGCCGGATCAGCCCGGCCTGCGCGCTCCAGATCAGCTCATCGGCCACACCATCCAGCGAATCCGTGCCCTGGGTGGGTACCAACTGGCTCTCGGCCACGGCATGTGCCCACGGACCGGTGAGAAAGCGCTGAACGAACTCCGGCACCTCCTTGTCCTGGAAGCGCTGGCGGTATTCGGTGGCGAGTCGCTCTGCCAGGGTCTGCCGCTGCTCGGCATGCAGCAGGGCCCGGGCCGCATCGGCCTGGCGTTGCAGCTTGCGAGCATCGTCCTGCTCCCAACGCTGTCGCAGGCGCTTGAGCAGCCGGGCGAACATCTCGTCCGACACCTCCACCTGGTCGATGGCACGAACCGCTGCGCCGACCGACCGGATGAAGTCCTCGAAGCCGTCATCCCGGTTGCTCTGGTAGCCCAGCCCGCGCTGGGCAATGACTTCCAGCAGCTGGCGGGCGGGATGCAGCCGGTCACTGAAGAACCGGGGCTCGGCCTGCGACAGGCGGATCAGCGAAGGCTCCAGCAGGCCCAGTTCACGCCGGATGGCAGGCAGCAGCCGCTCGTCCTGGGTAAGGTTTTCCAGCATCAGCCGCACCACCTCCTGGCCGAGCAGTCGCCCCAGGTGCTGGCCGCTGACCACCGGCAGCTCGGGCATGGCGGGGTCTGCACCGCCAGCCTCGGTGGCCGGCCGCTTGCGCAGGCGCTGCAGCAGCGGCTCGATCATGTCCATGTCTTCCAGCGCGCTCATGGACGCCGGCACCGTGTGCAGGAACATGGGCCCGCCGTCGGCCGGGGCATTGAGCTCACCCGCCAGCAACTGACGCAGGCGGCCGAGCGTCAGCAGCGTGCGTCCGACGGCCTGGCTGGGTGGCTGGTCCGGGGTTTGCCTGGCACTCGGGGGCAGCAGGGGCTCCACCCCGTGGGCCTGCAACCACTGGATCAGTTCACGGTAGACCTGTCGAAGGCTCTCTCCCAGGATGTTGGCCACCGGCACGAACAGCACGCTGCGCTGCTGGGGATCGGGCACATGCTGCACCATCAGGGACCGCAGCGCCACCGCGTAGGTGCGGGGCCTCAGCGGATTGAGATCGGGCTGCACCGTCAGCCACCCCATGAGGTTGCTCACGAGCGCGTTCAATCGTGGGAGCAGTTCGGCCGTGGGCCTGAGCAGCCCCTGCTCGGCCGTCGCAAACTCGATGCTCGCGTTGATGTGCCGGTCATCCAGCAGCCGAAGGTCATCGAAACGCATGGCCGGTTGGGCCAGCGCCTCGTCTCCCTGCCCGTGGTACATCATCTGTCGCAGGTGATGGTTCCAGTCGCGCTTGAGCGCGTCGGCGTCGCCCATCAGGCGTTCGACCGTGACCACATCCACCAGTTCCAGCCCCATGGGCAGACCCGACGGCCTGGAGAGATCGCAGGCCGGCGCCAGCGCCTCCAGCAACTCGTCGATCATGGCGTCCGAAATCGACAGCGCCGCCTCCAGCGTGTGCTGCAGGGTCGGACGCAGCTTGCCCGTGTCGTTGGCAATGCCGGAACGGATCAGCTGGGGGGCATGCATGGTCGATGGCGCTGGGATTGACTAAGAAAGCATTATGGATTCGGACACCTCCGAAAGGGGTCGGCAGGCGTTGAACGGGTGCGCTGAGCAGACAGGCTGCAAGCCGTGCGACAATACGCCCTGTTCGGGCACTCCAGTCGGCCCGGCACCGGCGATCACGCCGGGGCGAACACCCAACCCCAGGTGGCGCCCATTCCTGTATCCATCAGCCCGTTCTGGCCCTTTGGCAACCCGCCATCGGGAGTGGCCGATGCCCCCAGCGCCCTGGACGGGCGCCCCTACTGCCAATGAACTTTGACGAACTGAACCTGGCCCCGGCCATCGTGCAAGCGGTGCGCGAACAGGGCTACGAGACCCCCACCCCCATCCAGGTCGAGGCCATCCCGGCCGTGCTCGCCGGACGCGACCTGCTGGCAGGCGCACAGACCGGCACCGGCAAGACCGCGGCTTTCACGCTGCCCCTGCTGCAGCGACTCTCGCAGGCCGATCGGGCCCGCAGCCAGTTCGGTGGCATCGGCATTCGTGCCCTGGTGCTCACCCCCACGCGCGAACTGGCGGCCCAGGTCGAGGAGTCGGTACGCACGTACGGCAAGCACCTGCCGCTGACCTCTGCGGTCATCTTCGGTGGCGTGGGCATGAACCCCCAGATCAACGCCATGAAGAAGGGCGTCGACATCCTGGTCGCCACCCCCGGACGCCTGCTCGACCTGCACCAGCAGGGCCATCTGGACCTGTCCACCGTGCAGGTGCTGGTGCTGGACGAAGCCGACCGCATGCTGGACATGGGCTTCATCCACGACGTCAAGAAGGTGCTGGCCCTGTTGCCCAAGGCCAAGCAGAGCCTGCTGTTCTCTGCGACCTTCAGCGACGAGATCCGCGACCTGGCGGGCGGCCTGCTGCGTGACCCGCAGCACATCCAGGTCACGCCGCCGAACACCACGGTCCAGCGCATCACCCAGGTCATCCACCCGGTGGGCCGCAACAAGAAGAAGGCGCTGCTGGTCCACATCATCCAGCAGCACAACTGGAGCCAGGTGCTGGTGTTCACGCGCACCAAGTTCGGTGCCAACAACGTGGCCGACTACCTCACCAAGAACGGCGTGAAGGCCATGGCCCTGCACGGCAACAAGAGCCAGGGTGCACGCACCCAGGCGCTGGCCGGTTTCAAGAGCGGCGAAATCCGGGCCCTGGTCGCCACCGACATCGCTGCCCGAGGCATCGACATCGATGACCTGCCGCACGTCGTCAACTACGAAATTCCCAATATCCCGGAAGACTACGTTCACCGCATCGGCCGCACCGGCCGGGCAGGCCGCGAAGGTCAGGCGGTCAACCTCGTCTGCCTGGACGAGGAAGGCTTCATGATGGAGATCGAGCGCTTCACCAAGCAGCAGATTCCTGTGGAGATCTTCCAGGAGTTCATGCCTGAACCCGGCGAGATTGCCGAACCCATCGCCATGGGTCGCCAGACCCTGTGGGGCGGCGCCGGCAAGCCGCCCAGCCGCGAGGTGATGGCCGCCGCCGCCAAGGCGGCCCGTCAGGAGATGATGCAGCGCATCCGCGAGAAAAAGGCCGCCGAAGGCCAGCCCAAAGCCCGTGGCCCGCGTCCGCAGAGCGCCGCCGGCAGCGATGGCGAAGGCAACCCGTCACAGGGCGAAGGTGAAGCCGGCCGGTCCCAGCAAGGGCCACGAGGCGACGGCACCGGTCGCTCGCGACGCCGCCGCGGTGGTCGCGGCCAGGGGCAGGGTCAAGGCCAGGGACAGCAGGCCCAGGCACCCCGCAATGACCGTCCGCCGCGTCAGGAACGCGGCCCCCGCCCGGAAAGGGCTTGGGACGGCGAAGGTGATCGGCCCGAGCGTCAGCCCGGCCCGAACGCCCACCTGGGACAGCTGCGCATCCGCGAGCCACGTCCGCGCTCTGCCGCCCCCGGTGGTCAGCCGGATCCGCTGCGCACCAGCATCGACGCCATGCGCACCGGCAACCGTCACAAGAACAAGGGCGGCGACAAGCAACGCGGCGGCGGTGGCGCCGATCCGCTGCGCACCAGTTACGGACGAATCCGCTGATCCGTGCCACCCCTGAAGGGGTGGTTACAGTGCGCTCATGAACACCGAGCGCACGAGTCCTGAAGATCAAGCCCCGACGACCACCGGCAACGGTGGTTCCGGGGCTTTGTCACGCTGGGCCACCCTGACCGTGGCCACCTGCAATCTGCTCAACCTGGCCCAGCCTGGCCGAGCCTTCTATGCGAACCAGTCCGCCTACAGCCAGGATGAGTTCACGCGCAAGGCCGACTGGCTGGGTGATCGTTTTCGCACCCTCAACGCCGACGTCCTGGCGGTTCAGGAGGTCTGGGACGAGGTGGCCCTGCGCGCCGCCATCGCCCGCAGCGGCCTGCAGTACGGATCGGTCATGGTGCCAGGGGCTGGGAACGGCCCAGACGAACACGGCGCGCAGGGCACGCCCAGGGTTGGCCTGGTCACGCGGCTGAAGGTCGATGCGGTGGAGTCCTGGCAGGACTTCCCTGCGGCAGCGGTGCTCGATGTGCCGGGCCTGGGGCCGCATCGCGCCTTCGAGCGTCCGCCGCTGATGGCACGGCTGCGCATGAAACATGGCCAGCCGGTCTGCGTGATCACCGCGCACCTCAAGTCCAAGCGACCCAAGTTCCTGCAGGACCAGCAAGGGGAACCGCTGGAAGATCCGGACGATCCGACCGTGCAGGCGGTCGCCTCGCTGCGATCGCTGATGATGCGTGCCGCCGAAGCCCTGGCCCTGCGGCTGAAGGTGGTCGAACTGCTGCACCGCACCCGGCTGCCGCTGGTGCTGATGGGCGACCTCAACGACAGTCCGCACAGCGTGACCACCCAGCTGATCGCCGCCACCTCGCAGACGGCCTATGACAAGGGCGCCCGTGATGCGGCCCTGTTCAATGCCTGGGATGTGCAGGCCGGTGCAGCGCTGCGACGTGACGTGGCCTATTCGCACATCCATCAGGGCTACCCGGAAGTGCTCGATCAGGTGCTGGTCAGCGAGGAGTTTGTGGCCGACAACCCGCGAGCCATCGGGGATGTGGTGCGTGTGGAGGTCTTCAATGACCACCTGCACGAGGGGCGCAGCCGCGCCCGCAGCGACCATGGCTTCGTCCGCGCCCTTCTGCGGGTGAAGCTGCCTGACGCACCGACCGCCATCGGCTGATCGCCTCAGACACGCACAAAGGCGGTCACCAGCGGTTCGTCACCGACCTGCCGACTGCAGTGGCCGTGCACCGCCGGGTCAAACGTGGCCCCCGGCGGCAACGTGTCGTTGGAGAAGAAGTGCTCGCCTGGGCCGAAGCGACGGGTGGTGCCATCCCGCAGCCCGATTTCCATGCAGCCGCGCAGGACGAACAGCCACTGCGGGGCACCTGTGCAGTGGAACTCACTGCGGAATCCGACCGGGCTCTGGCGCAGTTGCAGCCCAGAGACAGGCATGAGGCTGGACAACCGCGCCGCTGGCGAGCCTTCATCCAGCGCGAGGTCGTCTTCCCGAAAGCGCGCCAGGCCTTCGGGGTCGGTGAAGAGTTCAACACGACGAAACACAGTCATTGGGCATCCTTGAGGGCACCGGGTGGCACCCTTGCCGGGTTTGTAGCAGAGATCGCCCGATGCCACGGCGGTAAAGCGGGCATGCATCTTTTTACAGGCCGTTGCAGCCGCCCCCAAGGGCCGGATACGCTGGCCATGCCCAATGCTTTCCATCATCCACTGCCCTTCAAGGTGCCTCATGAACGCGTCTCCCATGCTCAATCGCCGCCACCTCATCGGCCTGCTGGCCGCCGCACCGGTGCTGACCACCCTGCCCGTGCAGGCCGCCGACCGGGGATGGATGGATCTGCGGGTGATCGACCGCCAGCGTGGCCGAGAGATCCCGGTCTACGAGCACCGTGGTCAACGCTGGATCGCGGGCGAGCCGGGTGTTCGATATGCCATCGAACTGCGGAACCGGACACCGGAACGACTGCTGGGGGTTGTGTCGGTCGATGGCATCAATGTGATCAGCGGCGAGACCGCCGCCACGGATCAGGCCGGCTATGTGGTGCGCCCCTGGGACCGGACCGAAATCGCCGGGTGGCGAAAGTCCGAACGTGAGATTGCGGCCTTTCATTTCACCCGCATCAGCCGGTCCTACGCGGCACGCACGGGTCGGCCGGACGATGTCGGCGTGATCGGTGTGGCGGTCTTTCGCGAACGTCCGGTAGTCGTAACTCCCGAGTGGCCCGCGCCCGAATGGCAGGATCCCGACCGGGTCACCCCCTATTCCAGCCGACGCTCCGGCCCTTCTGCGGCGGCGCCATCGGTGGGCACCGGCCACGGTGAGCGCGAGTTCGATCGGGCCAGACGAACCGAATTCGAGCGGCTAAGCGACCAGCCGGACGAGGTGGTCAGCATCCGGTACGACAGCCATGACAAGCTGGTGGCCATGGGCATCATCCGGCCGCGCCGCTGGCACCGGCCCGACCCGTTCCCGGGAGAGGGCCGGTTTGTGCCGGACCCCTACTGAACGACGACCTCAGTCCAGCCAGCGGGTGAACGAAGACACTGGCTCGCGCGGGGTGTGGAATCCGTTGACCTTGTCGTCCGGATCGGCATGGCCCAGGGCCATGCCGCACACCAGCATCTCGCCCTCACCTGCCCCGATGTGCGGCAGGATGATGCGCGCAAAGCCGTTCCACGCGGCCTGCGGGCAGGTGTGCAGTCCCTGCGCGCGCGCCGCGACCATGATGTTCTGCAGGAACATGCCGTAGTCCACCAGCGAGCCTCGGCCAAGGACCCGGTCGATGGTGAACATCAGCCCCACCGGCGCGTCAAAAAAGCGGAAATTGCGCTGGTGCTGCAGGTGCATCCTGTCCTTGTCGCCCTTGCCGATGCCCAGCAGGCCGTACAGGCCCCAGCCGTTCTCGCGGCGGCGGTCGATGTACGGACTGACCCACTGCGTGGGGTAGTAGTCGTATTCCTCGCGATACTGTTCGGCCAGCGAGGGATCGGCCCTGAGGGCGTCATGCGCCGCACAGCACTTGTCCACCAGGCTGTCACGGCTGGCGCCCTGCAGGACGTACACCTTCCACGGCTGGGTATTGGTGCCCGACGGGGCCCGGCTGGCCACCGTCAGGATGTGCTCGATTGTTTCGCGGGAAATCGCCGTGGGCAGAAAGGCCCGGGCGGACATCCGGCTGGTGATGGCGGCATCCACGCTGGCGGCGTCGGTCACGGCTGGCGCCGTCGGGTTCTGGCTCATGTGTTGTCTCCTGGATTTACGTTGACGTAAACGTCAATTATGTCAGCGCCGTCTGGCGCAGCCACCCGTGTCACAGCGCGGTCTGCAGGACGGTCTTCAGGCTGGGGGGCAAGGGCACCGGACGCCGCGTCTGGCGGTCCACGTACACATGGATGAAGTGTCCGCAGGCGGCCGTCAGCGGCTCGCCCTGGGCGAACAGGCCAACCTCGTAACGCACACTGGACGAACCCAGATGCGCCACGCGCAGGCCGGCCTCGATGGTCTGGGGAAACGCCAGGGGCGCGAAGTAGTTGCACTGGGTCTCGATGACCAGACCGATGACCTCACCGGCGTGGATGTCCAGCGCGCCCTGCTCGATCAGCCAGGCATTGACCGCCGTGTCGAACCAGCTGTAGTAGACGACGTTGTTGACATGCCCATAGACATCGTTATCCATCCAGCGCGTACTGATCGGACGGAACACGCGGTAGTGGTCGCGGGGGCGGGCTTGCGGGCGGACAGGAGCGGGAGCGTTCATGGCCGCGATTCTGCCTGTGGCACACGCCACCCCCTGTCACGTTCGCGAGCGTTGCCAGCGGGCGTGGTAGTCCAGCGCCACGCGATAGGTGTTCGTCTGCACCGTCAGGGTGGTTTCGATGTCGGTGCCGTATCCGCCCGCCATCGAAAATGCCAGCGGAATGCGTCGCTGCCAGGCCCAGTCCATCACACGACGGTCACGGGCCTCCAGCCCGTCGTAGCTGATCTTCAGTCGGCCCAGGCGGTCACCTTCATGCGGATCGGCACCCGCCAGGTAGATGATCAGGCCCGGGTCAAACCGGCGTTCCAGCTCATTCAATGCCTGTTCGAGCGCTTCGAGGTACTCGGCGTCGGCACAGCCATCGGGCAACTCCACGTCCAGGTCGCTCGGCTCCTTGCGGAACGGGAAGTTGCGCGCACCGTGCAGGGACAGCGTGAAAACCGACTCATCACGCGCAAAGATGCTCGCGGTGCCGTTGCCCTGGTGGACATCCAGATCGATGATCGCCACCCGCAGCAAGCCAGCTGGGCGCTGGCGCCGGGCATGTTCGGCCTGCATCAGCCGGGCAGCGACCGCCGAGTCGTTGAAGACGCAGAACCCGCTGCCCTTGTCGGCATAGGCATGGTGGGTGCCCCCGGCAATGTTGGCGGCCAGGCCCTCCCCGGCCATCGCGGTGCGACAGGCCTGGACAGTCGCGCCGACCGATCGCCGCGCCCGCTCGGCCATGGCCGGACTCCAGGGAAATCCGATCTCGCGCTGGGCCGCCGCACTGAGCGTCCCGTTGCGAACCGCTGCGATGTAAGCCGGCGTGTGTGCCAGCGCCAGTTCGCCATCGGTTGCGGGCAGTGCCTCGGCCAGGCTGACACCCGGCAGGCCGTCCAGGCGCTGCCGCAGCAGACCGTACTTGGCCATGGGGAAGCGATGCCCCTGGGGCAAAGGCAGGACGAAATGGTCGGCGTAGTAGACGTGCACGGCAGAGGGCTGACAAGACAGACGCCCGATTGTGGCTGCGCCGCCAAGACCGACCAGCCGACCCCGGTTCTAGGCGATGGACACTAATTTGCTGCACCGCAACAAAAAAGCCTTGCATCCAACGGTCGGATGCCTATAATTCGAGTCATGTTGCAGCGCAGCAAAGCGAACGACAAGAACAGCGTCCAGACAGCGCGGTGTTCCACGCAGGCTTCAACTACCCCCCAGATCAACCATCAAGGAGTATGAACATGTTGACCGCTGAACAAATCGTCGCCGCCCAGAAATCCAACCTCGAGACCCTCTTCGGCCTGACCCAGAAGGCCTTTGAAGGCGTCGAGAAGCTCGTCGAGCTGAACATCCAGGCCACCAAGGCCGCCATGGCCGAAGCCGCGAACAACACGCAGGCCATGATGTCCGTCAAGGACGCCCAGGAACTGCTGACCCTGCAAGCCAGCCTGATGCAACCCCTGGCCGAAAAGACCGTGGCTTACAGCCGCCACCTGTACGACATCGCTTCGGGCACCGGCGCCGAGTTCGGCAAGGCTGCTGAAGCCCAGGCCGCCGACGCCCAGAAGAAGTTCATGGCCGTGGTCGACAATGCCGCCAAGAACGCTCCCGCCGGTTCCGAGACCGCCGTGGCCGTGATGAAGAGCGCCGTGTCCGCCGCCAACAACGCCATGGAGTCCGTTCAGAAGGCCGTCAAGCAGGCCTCTGAAATGGCCGAAGCCAACTTCAATGCCGTCACCAGCCAGGCCGTGAACGCCGCCAAGGCCACGACCACCAAGAAGCGCTGATTGACACGGCGTTGCTTCTTTCGCCGCTTCTTGACCAAGGTCAAGGGCACGGGAAGCGATCAGGGGCATACTGGCATCAGACCTTGAGAGGCGGTGCTGGCAACCCCAGCCGTTTTTCTGGTTGTCTCCTCGGGTCCTTTTCGAAATCGGATTTCATCGGACCCCTTAGAGCCCCGGTCGCAAGCCGGGGCTTTTTTTCGTCTGTCGTTTGGTTTTTATCAAGAACCATTCGCATTAATGTTACGATACGCGTTGACTGTCTTTGCGAGATAGCCTGACCGACCCTTTTCCACGGAAACAACTCGTATGCGATTCCTTGCCAAGCTCCCGATCGTTCTGGCCGCCGCCGCGGCAGCCCTGGCCGCACAGGCACAGGACAAGGTGCTCAACCTCTACTCGGCCCGTCACTACCAGACCGACGAGGCCATGTACGACAACTTCACCAAGACCACCGGCATCAAGATCAACCGGGTGGACGCCGACGATGCCGGCATCATTGCCCGTCTCAAGGCCGAGGGAGCCGCCTCGCCTGCCGACGTGGTGCTGCTGGTGGACGCCGCCCGCATGGCCAGCGCCGACAGCCAGGGCCTGTTCCAGCCGATCAAGTCGGCCAAGCTCGATGCCGCCATTCCCGCCAACCTGCGCGCCGACGCCACGGCCGACGGTGTGACCTGGACCGGCTTCTCCACCCGGGCCCGTGTCGTCGTCTATGACCCACTTCGCGTGAAGGCCGCCGATGTGGCCACCTATGAGCAGCTGGCTGACCCCAAGCTCAAGGGTCTGCTCTGCACCCGTTCGGGATCGCATCCGTACAACCTGTCGCTGTTTGCCACGGTGGTCGAACGACTGGGCGACCAGAAGGGCGAAGCCTGGCTCAAGGGCATGGTGGACAACATGGCCCGCGCACCCAAGGGCGGCGACACCGACCAGATCAAGGCCGTGGCCTCCGGTGAGTGCGGCGTGGCCATCACCAACACCTACTACCTGGCCCGCCTGATGAAGTCGACCAAGGCCGAGGACCGCGCCGTGGTCGAGAAGATCAAGGTGGTGTTCCCCAACCAGGGCACCAGCGGTACGCATGTGAACATTGCCGGCGCCGCCGTGGCCAAGCATGCCAAGAACCGTGACAACGCGATCGTCTTCATGGAATACCTGGCCAGCCCCTTCGCCCAGGAGTATTTCGCCAACGGCAACAACGAGTTCGCTGCCGCCAAGGGCGTGAAGATCGACAACCCGGCCCTCAAGGCCATGGGGGGCGAGAACTTCAAGGCGGAGACCATTCCGCTGGGTTCCGTGGCCCGCCACATGACCAAGGTGCAGCAGATGCTGGATCGCGTCGGGTACAAGTGATCTCCCGACAGCCCGCTTTTCGCGGGCTTTTTTGTGGGCGATAATTGACGTTTACGTCAACGTCAACTTGATCATCCACCCCAACGAGGAGCACATCATGGAAATCGCAGGCAAGGTCTTTATCGTCACCGGCGGCGCGTCGGGCCTGGGCGAAGGTACGGCCCGCATGCTGGCCGCCAATGGCGGCAAGGTCGTCATTGCCGACATGCAGGTCGAGAAAGGCGAAGCCGTGGCCAGGGAGATCGGCGGCGCCTTCGTCAAATGCGACGTCAGCAACGAAACCGATGGCCAGGCCGTGGTGGCCAAGGCCGTGTCCATGGGCAAGCTCATGGGTCTGGTCAACTGCGCCGGCATTGCACCGGCCGAAAAGACGGTGGGCAAGAACGGCGCCCATTCGCTGGCGGTGTACACCAAGACCATCATGGTCAACCTGGTGGGCAGCTTCAACATGATCCGTCTGGCGGCCGATGCCATGTGCAAGAACGAGCCCGAGGCCACGGGCGAGCGCGGTGTGATGATCTCCACCGCCAGCGTTGCGGCCTACGATGGCCAGATCGGCCAGGCGGCGTATGCGGCGTCCAAAGGTGGTGTGGTGGGCATGACCCTGCCGATCGCTCGGGACCTGGCGCGCAACGGCATCCGCAACATGACGATCGCACCCGGCATCTTCGGTACGCCCATGCTGTTCGGCATGCCGCAGGAGGTGCAGGACGCGCTGGCCGCCAGCGTGCCCTTCCCCAGCCGCCTGGGCACCCCGACCGACTACGCCAAGCTGGCCAGGCACATCATCGAGAACGACATGCTCAACGGCGAGGTGATCCGTCTGGACGGTGCCATCCGTCTGGCACCGCGTTGACGCGACCTCAGATCAGCGGCGAGCCCAGCTGATCCAGGCGTCGGTCGATGGCATCGGCCGACGCCCAGACCATGGGCATGCTGCGACCACCCGTGGCGACCTGCAGCTGATGCTGGAGTTCATCGCTGGTCGGCTTGCTGGCGGCCACGAAGAACAGCTCGTCGACCATGCCCAGCGGCAGCACGCCGTACAGGCGGGCCTGATCGATGGACACGACCTCCAGCGCCTTGGGGTCGATCTCGAAGGTCAACGCGTCGATCTCGGGCAGCCCGGCCACGCGGGCCATGGCACGGTGCCAGTCGAACTCACTGACAACCACCCGCTCCACCAGTTTGCGGGAGCGCGAATGGAACAGCTGCGGGTCCTCCTGGTCGAGCGCCGTGATGGTGGCCTCGTCCAGCACCTGAAGTTGCATCAGCGCCTGCTTGAGGTCAACGATGGGCGCGCGCCGCAAGGATTGCAGTGCCTGCAGCAGTTCGGGCAGATTGCGTGCCGCCACCTGGGGCGCGACCGCGGTGCGTGGTTCTGTACTCATGATTTCCCCTGAAGACACGGCCGGGCACCTGCCAGCGACCGCTACCAGCTAGCTTAGCCGATGCGCGTCAGCGATACGCGGCCCTGGCCTGAGCCATGTCAAGATGTCCCTGGACCACTTTCTCCAGCGCATCGTGGCGCAGGCTGCGCATGCCCTCGGTCACGGCCGCGGAAAAGATGCCCGCCGGCCTTGCCCGCTCCTGGATCAGCTGGCGGATCGTCTCACTGTTCTGCAGCAGTTCATACACCCCCTGGCGCCCCTTGTAGCCTTTTCCGCCACAGCGCTCACACCCCACCGGATGCCACACGCGCACCGCTGCCGGTGACGACACCCCCGCAGCATCCAGCAGCCGCTCTGCGGCTTGCTGCTCGGTCAGGGGACTGCCTTGCCGGTACTCCTTGACCAGATCCTGCCAGCCGCGGTCATCCAGTTCGCTGGCGGCCGCGCACTGGCGGCACAGGCGGCGGACCAGACGCTGGGCCACGATGCCCAGCAACGAGTCGGCGAAGTTCATCGGGTCCATGCCCAGATCGAGCAGGCGCACCACGCTTTCACTGGCGCTGTTGGTGTGCAGGGTCGAGAGCACCAGGTGACCGGTCAGTGAGGCCTCGATGGCGATCTTGGCCGTCTCCGCGTCCCGGATCTCGCCAATCATGATGATGTCGGGGTCGGCGCGCAGGAAGCTGCGCATGGCACTGGCAAAGGTGACGCCGATCTTGGGATTGACCTGCACCTGGCGCAGGCCGGGCTGGCTGATCTCGATCGGATCCTCTGCGGTCCAGATTTTCCTCTCGGGCGTGTTGACCTCGGCCAGCATCGAATGCAGTGTGGTCGTCTTGCCCGACCCGGTGGGCCCGGCGGCCAGGATGAGGCCGAAGGAGCGCGCGGAGAAGGAGGCCACGATGTCCTGATCGCGGGGTTGGAAACCCAGGCTGGTCAGCGGCAGCGGCTTGGAGGATGCCAGCAGGCGCAGCACCACGTCTTCCAGACCGTCATGGGTGGGCACCACGGCCACGCGCAGTTCCAGCTTGGGACCGCCAAACTCCGAGAAATCGATCTTGCCGTCCTGCGGCCGGCGGCGCTCGGAAATGTCGAGCTTGGCCATGATCTTGATGCGCGAGACCAGCGGTGCCCGCAACTTGGCCGGCAGGACCAGATGCTGTTCAAGATCTCCATCCCGCCGGAAGCGGATGAAGGTGGGCTCATCGCCCGGGTTCGACTCGATGTGGATGTCCGAGGTGTTCGTGCGCAGCGCCTCGGCGATGGTGCGCTTGACCAGCCTGACCACGCCGGAGCTTTCGCTGATGGCCGCCATTTCGGCGGCATCGGGGGTGGCCCCCACCTCCTGCATGGCCAACTGAACCAGCTCGTCCTGCACCGTGGCCGGTGGGGGCGGCGGTGTCTTGCGGGCCGGGGGCGTGGGCTCGGCCACCGGAGGCAATGTCACACCCGAGGCCTTGGACAACAATGCCAGACGCCGGTCGATGTCATCGGCACTGGCCCACACCATCGCCACCGAGTGGCCCGAGGCGGACACCAGTTCGTGCAGCAGATCCACACTGGTCGGTTTGCTGGATGCGACCATGAACAGGTCGTGCAGCATGCCCAGTGGCACCACCCGGTGCAGCATGGCCTTCTGCAGGGGGAGCAAGTCCAGCGCGCGGGGATCGATGGAGAAGGTCACGACGTCGATCTCGACCAATCCCGCCACGATCGCCATGGCCCGGTGCCACTCTTCGTCGGTGATCAGCAGTCGCTCGACCAGCACGCGGGACCGGGAGCGCAACAGCTCAGGATCCTCCCACTCCAGCACCGCCAGCGTCGCTTCGTCCAGCAGATGCAACTTGTGCAAGACCTGTCGCAAGCTCAGGATGGGCACCTGCCGCTGCAGCTCCATGGCCAGCTGCAGTTGTGCCAGGGTGTGGGCAGAGCGCCGTTCCGGGTGCTCGGCCAGGCCCATGAGGGACGAGGGACCGGTGCTCAAGGATCGAGTCCCTGCGATGACAGGCCACCAGACCAGGCAGGCGCGCTTGTGGGCATGATCAGCGGTAGGCCAGACGGGCCTGCTTGAGGTCGATCAGCCCCTGCACGACCTTCTCCAGCGCGTCATGACGCAGGCTGCGCATGCCTTCACGCACCGCCGTGTCGAACACCTCGGAGGGCCGCGCCCGGTCCTGGATCAGCTGCTTGATCGAGCGGGAGTTCTGCAGGATCTCGTAGATGCCGATACGCCCCTTGTAGCCTTTGCCGCCGCAATGCTCGCAGCCGACTGGCCGGCGCACGCGGATCTCACCAGACGAGTGCGCATCGGTGGCCTTGAACAGCCGTTCCTGCGCCTCGGCGTGGCTCAGGTCGCTGCCTTCCATGTACTCGGCCAGCAAGGCGTTCCAGTCGTGCTCGTCCATGGGCTGGATCACGGCGCAACGGTCGCAGAGCAGACGCACCAGGCGCTGGGCCACGATGCCCAGCAGCGAGTCGGCGAAGTTCATCGGGTCCATGCCCAGATCCAGCAG